>JAGQXH010000285.1 GCA_020436695.1 Lewinella sp.
GTGGGTGTTGTCCATCCGGCTGAGCAGGAAGTCCGCGATCTGGAGGAAGACGTTTCGGCCGACCGACTCGCCGGCCTGGTTGACCGCCAGGTTGGCCAGAGCGGACTTTAGGCTGTCGGCGTTGGCCCGGACCTTGTCGTTCTCCTGATGAAAGATCTCGGAAATGCGCTCAAGGACGCGCGGGAAGCCGGGCCGGCCCCAGCGGTCTTCCGGCGGGAAATAGGTGCCGCCCCAGAAGGGCTCGCGGTCGGGGGTGAGGAACATGGTCAGCGGCCAGCCGCCCTGTTCACCGAGTAGCGCCAACGCGTATTGGTAGATCTGGTCGACGTCAGGCCGTTCTTCCCGGTCGACCTTGATGTTGATGAAAAAACATATTCATGAAATCGGCCACATCGCGATCTTCAAAACTTTCCCGTTCCATCACGTGGCACCAATGGCAGGTGGAATAGCCGATACTGAGTATTATGGGCTTATCTTCCCGAACAGCCCGGCTAAGGGCCTCTTCATTCCATGGATACCACTCTACCGGATTATCGGCGTGCTGCAGCAGATAGGGGCTGCTTTCGTATTGCAGTTGATTCATTAATCCAAGTTGTCGCTTCCGGTCCCTACACTAATTCTTTTCGGCAAACCATGCATTGTATCCACCCAACAGATTGTATAGTTTCTTAAATCCTTCACCGGCCATGATCTCAACAGCTTTCTGGCTCCGACGGCCACTCCGGCAATACACCAGATAGGTCTTTTTCTTATCCAGGGTCTGAACTTTATCGGCAAAATCATCTTCCAGTACATTGATCTCCATCGCGCCGTCGATCTTTCCCTGTGCGGTTTCCTCCGGCGTCCGTACATCCAGCACTACTACGTTCTTTTTATTCATCATTCCGGCAAATTGCTCAACGTTCAGATCTGTGTAGGTCGTAGTAGTAGCGTCGGCCGAGTTGGTATCGGCAGACTGCATTTTCGGATGGCAGGCCACTATACATAATAACACTATCGGTACAATCCATTTCAATGAATACATGTTCCTTTTTTTATAGCAATGTAGCTATTTTTGGCCAGTTCTTCTGTAATCTGTCTTACAGTCAAAATAGAATCATTTGCGTAACGGCAGCCACTGCCGGGGCGCAACCATTCGCCAAAGCATAAAGCGATATACTCCTTTTCCCTAATTTCAGGGTAGCCTATGAAAGTTATTGCAACCCTGGCCGCTGATCTTATACCGGAAAAGTCAGGATCGGCTGCATTACGTGATTGACCACCTCTTCGGACACACCGTGTTTGAACATCCGGCCAATTCCGCCGCGCTGATGCGTACCCAGTGCAACGATATCGATCTGGTTTTCCGTGCTGAAGTTGACAATACCCGCTTCGACGGTCTCATCACTGTACAAATGGAAACTCACATTTTCCAGTTCGTTCAGTTCCACGAAATTATCCATGTTCCATTTCACCTTCCGATCTGTTTCAAACTGTTTCGGCGTATTCACCTTCAGCAGATGCAGTTTGGCGCCAAAGGCCCGCTGGATCGTTTTGAGTACCGTCAGGTCCAGTTCTTCCACCTTGGCAAAATCACTGACCAGCACGATATTCTTGATCAACATACCGGAACGGTCGCATTTCAGGCAAAGTACCGGAATGGGAGAAGTACGTACCACATGCGCAGTATGGCTGCGGCGTAGGATCTCATCTATTCCGTGGGCACCGGCCGTTCCCATCACAATAAGGTCTGCATCCACATACTGGGCGTGGCGTACGATGCTCTCATCGATCGGGCCGATCCTCACGGCCACCGAGTCGATATCTTCTTTCTTCGTTGCCCATTTTTCAATACGGTCCTGTAAATTGTCTTTCTCGGAGTAGATCTCACTGTAATCTTCGCCCTCATCACTTTTCAAATTGCCGTCCGTATCAAAAATGGCGGCGGCAGGTGCAGGCACAATGGAAAGCACATCAATGGTAGCCTCCGTTTGCCGGGCGATCTTATGAGCGATCTCATAGGCGTATTCACCCAGTTCGGAGCAATCGGTAGGAAGCAATATTTTTTTCATGATCACGTCTGGTTTTACAAAAGAAGGGCTATTCGAAAAATAGCCCTACCACAAATGAAAATCGAACAATATATACCGAATAGAAAGATGATTATTTAAGTCTTCAGTAGTTAGTCAATCAGTCGTAAGTCAAAAGTCAATTAAGTGGCGTCCAGGAGAATGGGAAGAGCAGGCTTTACTGAAATTGGGCGTTAGTTCCCTAAAATTTCGTTATGCAGCTCCAAATATTAACACCTACCTAATTGACTGATGACTCTCGACTTACGACTGAAAACTACTTACTTACAATTCCGTAATCTGTTCTACGTACTCCGTACGTTTCAGATCGGTATTTACCAACGCTTTGTAACCACCTCTGATATTTACCACATCTTCAAAACCTCTTGATTTCAAAATAGAAGCGGCGATCACAGAACGGTAGCCACCGGCGCAATGCAGATAGTATTTGCGGTCGCGGTTGATCTGGTTCATGTTGCGGCTGATGAAATCCAGTGGGAAGTTGCGGGCACCTACCAGATGCTCGGCATTGAATTCACTGGTACGACGTACATCCAACAGATTGATATTGCTGTTATAGATATCAGCGAATCCTTCAGCTGTTACTTCTTCCAGTACATCCACTTCTTCTCCAGCCTTTTTCCAGCTTTCAAAACCACCTTCCAGATAACCGATGGCATTGTCGTAGCCTACGCGAGCCAGACGGGTAACTATTTCTTCTTCTCTTCCCGGTTCACTGACAAAGAGGATCGGTTGTTTCAGATCGGTGATCAGCGCACCCACCCACATAGCGAAGTTATCGTCGATACCGATGAAGATAGAACCAGGAACAAATCCCTTAGCGAATACATCCTGATGGCGGGTATCAAGCACGATGGCTTCTTCGCCTTCCCAGGCAGCCTTGAAGGCGCGTACGCTCAGGGTATGTACACCACGCTCGCGAACCGTATCGATACTTTCGTATCCCATCTTGTTCATCATGGCGTTTTTGGGGAAGTACTGCGGCGGCTCTACCAGACCGGTAGTAACTTCTTTCACGAATTCTGCTTTGCTCATATCAGCACGCAGTGCATAGTTGGTCTTCTTCTGTTCGCCGAGGTAGCCCCAGGTATCTTTACTCATTTTTTTACCGCAGGCAGATCCGGCACCGTGGCCGGGATATACGATCACATCGTCATTCAGCGGCATGATGCGGTTGCGAAGACTGTCGAAAAGAAATCCGGCCAGGTCTTCCCGGGTAATCTCACCCTGCTTGATGGCCAGGTCAGGACGACCTACATCACCCAGGAATAAAGTATCTCCCGTAAAGATGGCGTAGTCTTTGCCGGTTTCGTCTTTCAGCAGGAAGGTCGTACTTTCCATAGTATGACCCGGTGTATGTAATATCTGAATGGTGATATCACCAACTTTCAGTTCTTCATTATCTTTTGCCACATAGGCATCGAAATTCGGTTGGGCGGTAGGGCCGAAAACGATCTTGGCGCCGGTTTTCTTAGCCAGATCCAGGTGCCCGGAAACGAAATCAGCGTGGAAGTGGGTTTCCAGTACATATTTGATCTTGGCGCCGTCGGCTTTTGCTCTTGCTATATAAGGTTCAGTCTCTCTCAGCGGATCAATAACAACTGCTTCTCCTTTGCTTTCAATGTAGTAGGCGGCTTCTGCCAAACAACCCGTATAAATTTGTTCTACTTTCATAGTTTTCTGTTTTTAACTTTTTAGGTTTTAATGATTAATGATTAGAGGTCCCAATGTTGAAGAAAAAGAGTTCCATGATTTTCAAAGACATTTGTTCCTGCATATAAGTCATTGATTGACCGGTGACTCTCTTTTCAAAAACAATCCAAAGTTAGGCCCCTAACGTCCCTGCTTTTTGTGAATGAGATCACAAAAGGGGGTGAGCTATATCATCATCAGAGGTGATAAAAATCATTGTTGAGAGTAAGCGGGCAATGATTTACCCAAGCATACCTATTGCTTCCAGGAAGCGCCATGCTCCTCTTCAAAGTGCCCGGCAAACCAGTCCGGGGCTTCCAGCTCATTATCATAGATGTAGGTGACGATAGAGCGAATGGTATCTTCGGATAAAGTGGTAGGCGGCATCACGCCGAACCGGCGAACCGGTCCACGCATCAAAGCTTTGTCGGCAGCCGGTTGATGTACATAGGCCGTCATATTTTCAATAAAAGCGGCTCTTTCCGAGTAAGATTGACTATAGCGCCATTTTGCAGCCACTAAGGGCGGAGCAACGATCTCATCGTGCGAAGGGGCTGCCGGATTGTGGCAGACATAACAGTTTTGCTTTAGTAGGGCCAGACCGCCCTCCGGCGCTGTACTATCAATAGCATCTGCAACTGAAACGATCTCTACTTGAGTAACATCGTGGTCTTCCGCCGGAAGTTGCCGGCAGGCCCACCAACAAGGCAGGCTGACCAGTGCCAGGTATAAAAGCGTTTTTTTCATCGGTAACATTGTTGGTATATGATAAGTCCGTAAAGTCGGAAGTCTATCAGTCGCGAATTCGGTTAAAACGCATGACTAATAGACTTCTTCGACTCCCGGTTAATTCATACAAGTTACCGGCTTTGCAAAACGATGTCAGTGAGGTAAGTCACTTATGTAGTTTGACGGAAATTAATGTTGCGATCTTTTAAAAGCGGAGTTTTCGGCGCATCACAAAATAAGTGATCACCCCAATTACCATCAGGGTTAGACCGATGCCCGTCAGGGTCCATTCCATCCAGTTGAAAGCAGTTCTGTTATCGTCGAGGTGAAAAATGGCCAGGGCCGTCACCACAAAATACATACCGGTACGTACGTAAGCCAGCAGTGTTCGGTCATTGGCCATCTTCGTCCGGTCGATCGCGAGTTTATCTCTTAGGATCAACTCCTCTTCCGGCGTTAATTCTTTTTTATTCGGCATTAGTCTGTAGGGTAAATTCGTGAAATTTCGGTTCTGGCTGCTCAACGATCTGAGCATCGTGCCAGTCTACGGCCTCCTGTACGCTCATGAACATGTTGTCTTCGCCGATCTTATCAATAAGATGGCCTTTGACCATGGCGTCACGAACGGGACCTTTTACCCCCGTAAGATAGACATTTAGTTTGCGGTTGCGGCTATCTGTAAATAATTCTTCGAGCGCATGCACGCCGCTGCTATCCATATTATTGATACTATCGAAATTGAGGATCAATGCTTTCAGGCCGGCTCCTTTTTCCTGGATCAGTTCATCTATCCGGTCGCGGAAGAAGTTGATGTTGGCAAAATAAAGCTGCGCATCAAACCGTACGATCAACAGGTCCGGGCGTCTTTCCAACTGCTTGAAGCGGCCTACATTCCGGTAGAATGCCGTACCCGGCACTTTACCCAGCTCGGCCATGTGCGGGCGGGAGGTCTGGAAGATGATCACGGCCAAAGACAGCACTACTCCGATTCCGATGCCCTGTTCGATCCCCAAAGCCAGGGTTCCGATAAAAGTGACGATGAGCATCCAGAAGTCGGAGCGGTCGGCGTGCCACAGGTGAACCGCTTCTTTAATATCGATCAATCCGAATACCGCTACCATGATCACCGAGGCCAGAATGGCGTTTGGCAGATAATAGAACAGCGGAGTCAGGAAGAGCAGTGTCAACACGATCAGGATTGCGCTGATGATAGCAGCCATACCCGTTTTGGCACCAGCCTGGTCGTTTACCGCCGTACGGGAGAATCCACCTGTCACCGGATAGGATTGAAGCAGAGAGCCTCCGATATTAGCCAGACCAAGCGCCATCAGCTCCTGATTGGGCTCTACTTTATAATTCTTATGCCGGGCCTGGATTGCCTTGGCCACGGCTATACTTTCCATGAAGCTCACCAGTGAGATCGCCAGCGCCACCGGGATCAGGCTTTGAATGGTATCCATATTGAATGAAGGCAGGCTCAGAGACGGAAGTCCTTTCGGTACTTCTCCCACGATCTTCACGCCCTGTTCGGTCAGGCCAAAACCCCAGACCGCCAGGATACCAAAGATCACTGCCAGCAATTGTCCCGGTATGGCTTTAAAATAGCGCTTGATCCCCATGATCAGCATGATACCACCTAAACCGATGGCAAAAGTCACCCAGTTGATCTGGCCGAATTTTGACACGGCTTCGATCAAGACTTCATGTACATAGTGACTGCTCTCGATCTTTATCCCCAGCAGGTGTTTTAACTGGCTTAGCCCAATGATCAGGGCTGCCGCCGAGGTAAACCCGCTGATGACGGGGTGCGATAGGAAATTGACCAGGAACCCCAGTCGGAAAGCCCCTAGTAAAAACTGGATCAGCCCCACAAACAGGGCCAGTGTGATGGCCAGCATGATGTAGGTTTCCGTACCTCCATCGGCCAGCGCACCGATACCGGCCGCCGTCAGCAGAGAGACCATGGCAACCGGCCCAACGGCCAGCTGACGGGAGGTACCTAATAGTGCATATATGATCAGAGGAATGGTAGAGGCATAAAGTCCGTAAATGGGAGGCAGGCCGGCGATCATGGCGTAAGCCATTCCCTGCGGGATCAACATCACCCCAACGGTGAGTCCTGCGGAAAGATCACCTTTTAGCTGCGTTCCATTGTACTTGGGCATCCAATCTAAAGCAGGTATAAATTTTGCGATTTTCATTTAAGGTCAATTTTACTCTTCGTCGTTTGGCTTAAGCATTTACGGAGGCAAAGGTAATTGAATGACCGTATGACCGTCAGTGATATGTATCACATTATCTTGCTCTTGGGTCACAAAATGTGTCGGTACAATAATTCTTCGCCGGCTTCTGCCCGGATTTCAACATATTTTTTTATTTTTATTGCTTTGCTGATGAGCGCACTACAGTTCCTACCACATTATTAAAACTACACACATTTCCCGCAACACTCAATCCAATCGCCATGAGGAATCCTTTGCCCTTAGTAATCCTTATTGCTATTAGTATGACGACCTCCTGCAAAAACAATGAATCGGGCGCAACCCCCGCTGCTGCTATCCAGCAGTACACCATCGAACAATTCATGGATAACACGAATGTTTTCGGCAGTAGCTTTTCTCCCGATAACCGTGAGCTACTGGTCACTGCCGATCCGACCGGTATTCGTAATGCCTATACAATTCCGGTTGCCGGTGGGGAGCTCCACCCGGTGACCAGTTCAACCGGATCTTCCATATACGCCACGTCCTTCTTCCCGGATGACGAGCGCATGTTGCTCCGAATGGACGATAACGGCAATGAACTCTGGCACATATATCTTCGCCGGGCTGATGGGCAGTTGCAGGACCTGACGCCGGATTCTACCGCCCGGGCTGTCTTTTACGGCTGGGCACACGACGAACAGAGCTTCTTCTACGGTTACAATATCCGTGACCGTCGCTTTATGGACGTCTACGAAATGAATATCGCCGATTTCTCTTCTACCCTACTCTACGAAATCGCCAGCGGATTTGATTTCGGCGGCATATCACCTGATAAACAGTGGATGGCACTGGTCAAGGCGATCAATACCAATGATTCTGACCTCTATCTTTATCATTTCCCGGACAAAGAGCTCAAAAAGATCACCGAGAACAAGGCCAGCCATAGTCCGGCCGATTTCACCACCGACAGCCAGGCCCTGTATTATCTGACCAATGACGACAGCGAATTCACCTATTTGGTCCGCTATGATCTGGCTGAAGGCAGCCGGGAAAAGATCATGGCCAGGAATTGGGATATTGCCTATCACTATTTTTCTCATAATGGAAAATATCAGGTAACCGGTATAAATGAAGACGGCAAGAACGTGATCATGGTCAGTGAAGTAGTGTCCGGCAAGGCAGTGGATTTTCCCAAGTTCGAAAATGGAGACATCACTGCGGTCAATATCAACCGGGAAGAAAACCTGATGTCCTTTTACGTCGGCAGTTCCAGCTCGCCGGGCAATCTGTATATCTATGACTTTAAAACGGGTGAACACCGGCAACTGACAGATAATCTCAGTAACGCCATCAATCCGGATAACCTGGTCACGGCCGAAGTGGTGCGATTCAAATCCTTTGACGATCTGGACATCCCGGCCATCTACTACAAGCCCCATCAGGCTTCGCCGGAGCAGCCGGTACCGGCCCTGGTCTGGGTGCACGGCGGCCCGGGCGGGCAATCCCGCCAACAGTACCATCCGCTCATCCAGTATCTGGTCAATCACGGCTACGCCATTCTGGCGGTCAACAACCGAGGCAGCAGCGGCTACGGCAAGTCCTTCTTCATGATGGATAACAAAAACCACGGAGAAGATGATCTGCGCGACTGCATCTATGGCAAAAAATGGCTGGCGGAGCAGAATTATATCTCCAGTGATGAGATCGGCATCATCGGCGGCTCTTATGGCGGTTTTATGGTGATGCGGGCGATGACACATACCCCGGAAGAATTCACCGTTGGCGTGAACCTGTTCGGCGTCACCAACTGGTTGCGTACCCTTAAGAGCATTCCGCCGTGGTGGGAATCTTTCAAAGACGCGCTCTACGAGGAAATGGGCGACCCTGCCGTCGATTCTGTGCGATTGTACAACATTTCTCCGGTTTTCCACGGCGATAAGGTTCGGCATCCCGTCATGGTCTTGCAGGGCTCCAAGGACCCACGCGTATTACAGGTGGAATCGGATGAAATGGTGGATGCGATGAAGGCACAGGGTGTTCCCGTGGAATATGTACTATTCCCAGACGAAGGCCATGGTTTTGTAAAAAAGGATAATCAGATCGAGGCTTATAGCAAAATCCTGAATTTTTTGGAGAAGTATTTGGCTAAGGAAACTGATCTGGCGGGGTGATCATATGATGTTGTGATTCTGAAATGCTGTGATGTTGTGATGATTTGCAGGGAGGGAGCATGGAGGGGATGGCTGCTTGTGTGTGGTAATACAACTCGTGCTGTTGCCTGAGCTCAGGGGTTCCTGAATATTACAGAGGACACCAGGCCATTCCTGGCATACTACGATTTGGGAGCACTATGCTATATTCTTAGGTAGAGCATTACTTACCATGCCGCATCTCCTGCACCAGATCCAGCATATAACCGAAAACATCAACAATAAATCCGAACACAGCATAAAGTAGATCGGGAATGGCCCTGAATATCCGCGCCGTTAAGTCCGGATCAAATTTCACACCCAGCAGAAAAGCGATGATCAGTATTATAAATACCAAACGTGCCAAGCGCGCCACCCTGAGCAGAAAGCGCACCATCCATTCGATCAGCTGAAAGATCAGCCAAAAGAACAGTAAAATAAGTAGGACGAATAAGACAAATTGGATCTCCATCTCTTGATTATTTAAACGGTCATTGGGAATTGGAAAGAAGCACCTATTATTTAAAATTCTTCTTTAACAAGTGCGATAATGACAAGAGGTCCAAACGCATAATAGAGTCACGCAAAAAAAAAAAGAATTTTTTTCTAATTATAACGTGACAACCTAAATACTATTTAACTCTAGCGCATATAGGGAGAAATCTTTGAAGTATTGAACGAAATAAACTCAATGATTACAGACGAGCTATTTTTTCACCAGGCAAAGCACTAGAAGAGGGAATAGTGTCCGACAAAGCTTACACTGAAGTCTGCGTTAAGCGACTGATCGAGAAACGCGGTATGGTGGATAAAGAGCAGCATCAAATCGTAAGTTATTCTTTGATTGATACTTTGCTAGCCCAAAAAGAGCTTCATCAAAACTAATACTTATGGCGAATTCGGAAGACTTCAAAAAAAAGAGTGAGGAAGAATTAATTCGAATCATTACTTCCAAAAAAATAAATGCAAACAGGGCCTTCGATGAGTTGTATCGAAGATACTATGGGTTAGCTACTGCTGTATGTGTTAATATAATCGAAAATC
>JAGQXH010000286.1 GCA_020436695.1 Lewinella sp.
AGATGGTGTGCGGAATTTTCAAAACCTTTAGAAAAATTGGTTCATTTATTTCCGTCAAGCTACTTAACGCTACAGAAACGGGCTAGGTATGTTTTAAATCCGCTAAAATTCTTTTTTAACAGTTGATTGACAGGAAGGTATGAAATCAAAAATTCGGGCAGGATCAACTCACCGGAATACGGATCTCTCCCTGCAATAAGCCGTCAAGTATCTTATCGCAGGCGGTATCCAGCATGCGGTACACCCGGGAAAATCCGTCGTCGTCCCAATAGGGGTCAGGTACGTCTGTACGGTTGCCCGGATGGGCCAGATCCATGATCAGGTGTACCTTTTTTCCCTGTTCTTTATTAGTGATCAGATTTTGGATATTGCGCAGATTGCTGTTGTCCATAGCCAGGATCAGATCAAACTGATCCAAATCGGCCGGCTTAAACTGGCGGGCTCGTTGCCGGGTAATATCAATACCGTTGCGCCGTGCTTCCGAAATAGATCGCACGTCCGGTTTTTCGCCGATATGCCAACTGCCGGTTCCGGCAGAATCTACCGACCATTCCAGTCCCCGTTCCCGTATTTTTTCCTGCATGATACCTTCTGCCAGCGGAGAACGACAGATGTTACCTAAGCAAACCATCAATATCTTCATGAAGCTGTTACGATTGCTGTCTTCTTAAAAGAACGAATGAGACGGGGATGTGTTGCCAGCAAAACCCGAATTTATAAGGCATCAGGGCCGAAACGGCCACACCGGGAAGGTTTCTCCCTTTAGGAAAAGGTCACTGCCGCGCGGCAACATGAGGAAGGCATCCGCATCCGTCAGGTTGGCCAGATCTCCTGATCCGTGCCCTTCTACTGGTTCTGCAAGTAGTCTACCTTCATCATTCCAATGGAGTCGGACCTGTAAATAGTAGTTCAGATCCGGATGAAAATGCACGTCCTTGGTCAGTTGAGCTTTAGGCCTTGGGTGCTGAATATCCCAGGACGTCATCAGCCAGTCCTGGAAATAAACCGTAGTACAAACAAAGGTGGAAACCGGATTCCCCGGTAGCGCAAATACTACGGTACCTCCCGGAATCCGACCAAACCAGAAGGGCTTGCCTGGCCGTTGTGCTACCCGGTGGAAAGATTTTTGTACCCCGAGGGCTTCCAATGCTGCCGGAATGTAGTCGAATTTTCCTTTTGATACGCCTCCGCTGAGCAGCAGTACATCGTGCTTAGGTAATTGCTCGGCCAGAAGCCGTTCCGTGGCTGCCTGATCATCGGCAACGTGGGCCATTTCCACTTCCAGGCCCCAGCCCTGAAGCAATGCCTGTATGGAGTAATTATTGGAACGGCGGATCTGGTGGGGCAAAGGCGTTTGTGCTACCTCAACCAATTCGTCACCACTGGACAAAATGAGGGCAGTGAGCGGGCGATATACTTCCAGTTCGGATTTGCCGACGGTTGCGGCAACACCGATCTCTGCAGCAGATATCCTGCGGCCGGCCGGAACGATTATCTCTCCTTGCCGGCGGTCTTCTCCCTGGCGGTGAATATTCTGTCCTTTTTTGAGGGTATCTATTTCCAGGATTGCGATCTGGTCTTCAATGCGCAGATCTTCGTAGCGTATCACCGTATCCGTACCCGTGGGTAGCATGGCCCCGGTCATGATCTCCAGGCAGCTTCCGGGCTGTGAAAGGGTTTGCTGTGCAACGCCGGCCGCTCCCACACCACTGATCGGAAAAGAACGCTGTCCGGAAGCAAAATCGGCATGAGCAATGGCAATACCGTCCATAGTTACCCGATGGAAAGGGGGGAAATCACGGTCAGCGGTTAACGGTTCACAGAGTATTTTGCCTAGAGCTTGGCTCAGCGGCACTTTTACGATTTCCGGCTTGATGGCGTTCTCCCGTATAAGTTGTATAGCTTCTTCTACTGATGTCATATTATGTCGTTAATCTTGGGCATTGATCGCTTTGAATACTTCCTTCAGGCATTCTACCTGAGAAAGCCCGCGCTCGTTGCGATGTTCACTCAGCCCGTAATATTGATCCAGAAAGGCAGCGTTCCCGGTCCAGATGGTGTGCAGCATGCCCTGATAACGGTCTTTCATCGCACTGGTTGCATATTGACGAAAGCGATACATATCTGCTACCTGCCGACGGCCTACCTCCGGGTTTCGCCAGGGACTGGTCACTACCGGAAAACCTTTCATGGCGAAATATACGGCGGTTTGATCGGGCCGTTCGTAATGCCAGTCACAGATCATTACATCTTTTGGTATCATATCGACCGCCCGGTGGGTATTGTTGAAACTAGCTTCCCAGATGCCCATGCCGGTCGTTTTGCCGTCGATCAGGCGGTCGCCCCAGATCCACAACTGGCGTTCTTTGGCTGCAAGGTGATTACGGATCTTAGTGACCTCTCCGGCAAATAGTTCAGCCGGGTCCCGGCCGCCACAGCGTGGACACTGTTCCTGGCCAATGTAAAAAACCTCATCCATACCGGCGTGAAAAGCATCTGCCTGGAAAACATCACAGATCTCATCCACGATATCGAATACTACGCTGTGCACCTGTGGATGGAGCGGGCAATAGCTCTTGCAGTAAAGGCCATCGTCATTGGGCCACTCGTATTTTTCGGGAAGTGTTACTTCGGGGGTTTCATCAAATTCGGGATAAACCGTCAATAGTTTACCCAGACTGCCGGCCCAGGATTGATGACCCAGCAGGTTCACCTGTGGAATGAGCCGGATCTGGTGGTCGCGGCATACTTTTACCAATGCTTCGACATCCTTTTGGGATAAACCTTCGGGATTACCCAGCTCCGGGCGGCTCTTATACTGGTAGTTGAAATCGATGCGCAGAATGAGGGTATTCACCTGCATGGGAGCCAGTTCTTCGGCAATGAATTTCGCAAAACGTTCTACACCGTCCGCCGCCGGAGCACCGATACATAAGCCCCGGACCGGGAGTGTATCAACGGACGAATCCTGGGCAGAAATAGTGAAAAACGAGGCCATGAAAAGAAAAGAGAATAAGATCTTCCGGATCATACCAGGTATGGATTTGGGTGATGTAGATGCTTGATGGGGGGTAAAATACTAAAGATTTGTTTTGGATAGTGTCTGTTATTCGGTATTTGATCTAGGGAAACAGCCTGCTGCTTAAGTGGATGGCAAATAGAAATGAAATAGTACGGAAAACTTTAAAACAGGCTACCTTGCCGGGCAAAGCTGAGCGGGTTTTCCAGTTCCAATAAACGGCGTTTCATATCCAGGCCGTAGAAATATCCCTGGAGATCACCGCTTTTGGCAATGACGCGATGACAGGGGACGATGATGGCAATAGGATTGCGCCGGTTAGCCTGACCAACTGCCCGAATGGCTTTAGGGTCACCCAGTTTTTCGGCAATACTGAGATAGGATGCGGTGCGTCCGTACGGGATCTCCAGCAGGGCGCTCCAGACCGCTTTGTGAAAATCTGTGGCCCCCTCCCAGTCCAGCTTAAGGTCGAAAGCTTGCCGCTGACCTTTAAAGTATTCGTCCAATTGGACCACACAATTTTTGAGCACAGGCGGAATAGGACCGGCAGGACAGGGTTTGGTATCCACCAGATTTACTCTGCGAATGCCTTTTGCGCTCCCCTCTATGTAGAAGCAACCAAAGGGAGATAGGTAATGGGTTGTGCTTAGCATGATCTATACGCCAATGTATGCCCGAAAATACGCTTATTGGTGGAAATGTACAATGGGAAAGATCTAGAAATCGAGAGATCAGGGAGTTGAAGAGTGGAAAACTCGTACATCCCTTATTCACTCCACTGAAATGCAAAATACCGGCAGGTTTTTTGCTTACTGCGGTTGGTGATGCCGTGTGGGATCTCGGACGCAAGAAATATGAGGTCGCCTTTTTGACCTTTATAGTCTTGTCCGTCTATGGATTCCACTACTTTTCCATCCATCACGAGAATGATCTCTGCCGCGCGATGAGTATGCGGCGGATGGCTTTGTATGCCTGGATTGAGCGTGGTCATATGCATTTCAAAATAGTCGAAGATAGCAGTAGACCGGCGAAAATAATTGCGAAGCCCTCCTTTATCATGCGGCTTAAACTCCAGCTCATCAAAATCGATCATAAAAGAACCGCCGGCCTCAGCTCCCCGTTCCCGGTCTATTTTGCCTCTTCCTTTCATTTTGATAACATAATAGGTCGCCTCGGTATCGCCGGCATTCGAAAAACCGTGCATATCGCCGATTTCGGCAAAGGCAATACTGCCCGGACCCAGTATTTGGGTTTCGTCTTCAATGGTAACTTTTACCCGGCCTTCTTTGACAATGATCAATTCCTCCTCAGTATCATGCTTGTGGGCGCCGTGAGGAGCCATACCCGGTTTAAGCGTGGTGGCGTGGATCTCAAAACGATCCATAAATACCGTAGGCCCGTCCAGGATCTGCCGGGTTTTACGTGTATCCTGTTTGACTACCTTAAGGTCTTTCCAACGGTAATTATCGGAAGGTATATTGTTTTCCTGCGCCAGGGCATTAATCGCCAGGCAGCACAGGAATAAGAAGAACAGGGCGTTTTTCATGGTTTTCCGTTTTATTAAGAAGCTTGAACTTGATATTTGATCTCCAATACATCATAAGATCTCCACGGACGCTTTCAACGACTGGTACACTCTACCATCCTGGACGGTATGTGGCTGGCCACCCCCTACTGCGATCTCCACTTCGCCGGGCAGGATCTCCCATTCATTGGCTTCATTGAGCACAGCTAAAGCATTAGCCGGAAGCTCGAAACTTACGGTTTGGCTTTCTCCGGCATCGAGATGAATTCGTTTAAAAGATTTTAGTTCACGGATCGGGGTACGCACAGCCGCGTTCTGGTGGGCCAGATACAATTGGACCACTTCGTCGCCGGCCAGTTCACCGGTATTGGTAAGCTGTACGGAAATGGTGATATCTTCACCCGCTGTCAGTTGTTTCGGTACTTCCAACTGATCGTAACTGAAGGTCGTATAGCTTAGCCCATAACCGAAAGGATAAAGTGGAGTGCCGGTAAAGTAGCGATAGGTTTGCGTACTCATATTGTAATCGGTAAAAGCCGGCAGGTCATTGACGGAGTGGTAGAAGGTGACCGGCAAACGGCCACCGGGATTATAATCTCCAAAGAGTACATCCGCTATGGCCCGGCCTGCTGCCTGCCCGGGATACCAGGCCTCCAGAATGGCCGGTATATTGGCGTCTTCCCAGTTCACCGCCAGCGCGCTGCCGTTGAGCAGTACAAGTACGACCGGCTTGCCCAGGGCCTGAATGGACCGGATCAGATCCTGCTGGATCTCCGGCAGATCAATGCGGGTACGATCTCCACCGCGGAAACCTTCCACCTGCACATCCATTTCTTCTCCCTCCATGCGTGCCGTCAGGCCCATACACAATACGACTGCATCTGCCTGACGGGCGACAGCCAGGGCTTCTTCTTTAAGTTGCGGTTTGGGTTCGGCCCAGACCAATTGGACCTGGGCGTCGGCAAAAGTTTCTCCGGCTTCAACCCGGATATCGTATGCTTTGCCGGCCTCCAGATGGATGGGTACGGATTTGCGCAGGCGCGGATCACCGTATTCATCCCGAAAATGATAGACGGTCTGAGCTACCAAACTGTCATTGAGATACAGGCGGGTTTTGCAGGTGCTGATCACTCCCAGTTGGTAGTCGCCGCTTTTTTCTGGTGTGAGTCTTCCCGCCCAGCGTACGCCGAAATTGTCATCATCCATATCATCGCGTGGCGCTTTATCATTCCAGTTGGCATCGAGTATTTCATCGGTATCGGTAAAGAGAGGGGCACCTTCCAACTGGGCGTTATCAAAGTATTCCACCTGTAAGCCGGGCTGTCCTTCCGGAGTGGAAAGTACGCCGACCGGGATCGTATAATACATGGGTAAACCTTCGGAAAGTTCCGAACCCTGGGCAAATAAAACCTCTTTACCGGGGCCCAGTTTCTCCTTAATTCCCTGTAGGGGTGTGATGGCTTCGTTGGGCACGCCATTATAATTGCCCAGCAACATCAGCCACTGGTCGGAATTGGGACCGATCACCGCCAGGGTATTGATCTCATCTTTATTCAGCGGCAGGACGTTATTCTCATTTTTGAGTAGGACCATCGATTTGTGGGCTGCTTCCAATGCCAGTTGTCGGTGCGGCTCACTATCCACCACCTCATAAGGGATCTGGGCGTATTTTACCTTGCCTTCTGGATCAAACATACCCAGCTTGAAGCGAGCCGTGAACAACCTTTTTACGGCCACATCGATCTCCGCTTCCGTGATCAGGCCCTTTTCGATGGCCTTACCTAAATTCTCATATACTTTTCCGCAGTTCAGATCGCAGCCTGCCTTGACCGCCATGGCGGCGGCTTCTTCGGCCGTACCTACCAGCTTATGGTATTCGTAAATATCCAGAATGGCTCCACAGTCGGATACTACATAACCGTCAAAACCCCATTCTTCCCGAAGGAGCTGGGTGAGTAGACCCTCGCTTCCACAGCAGGCTTCCCCGTTCAGTCGATTGTAAGCGCACATAGCCGAGTAAGCTTTACCTTCTTTGATGCCCATTTCAAATTGCGGAAGATAAGTTTGCTTGAAATCCCGGTCATTGGCAATGGCGTTGAATTCGTGTCGCTCCGGTTCCGGACCGTTGTGTACAGCAAAGTGTTTGACGGTGGCAATGGTTTTGTAGTAGTTGGGATCGTCCCCCTGCAGGCCTTTGATAAACTGCACGGCTAGTTTTCCGGTCAGATAAGGGTCTTCGCCGTAGGTTTCCTGTCCCCGGCCCCAGCGTGGATCGCGGAAGATATTGATGTTGGGCGACCAGAAAGTGAGGCCCTGATAAATAAATCGTTTGTCTTTTGCCGCAAAGGCGTGATGTTTGGCCCGCGCCTCATCCGAAATGGCCGTCGACACCCGGAACATCATATCTTCATCCCAGGTGGCGGCCAGGCCGATGGCCTGCGGGAATACGGTGGCCAGACCGGCCCGGGCTACGCCATGCAGGCCTTCGGCCCACCAGTTGTAAGGTGGTACCCCCAGGTGGGGAATCGCCGGTGCGTCATTGCCCATCTGGGCGATCTTTTCTTCGAGCGTCATCCGGCTGACCAGGTCATTTACCCGGGCTTCCAAAGGAAGGTCTATATTCAGGTAATCTGCATTGGGGGAGCCTGGTGTTTGCCGGCAGGAAAGATTAAGAACAACTGCCAGGATAAGGAACACCTGGCCCAGATATAGAAGTCTCGGACGGTAAAGCATGGATTTCGTTTTGATTGTTGATCAAATCTACGGAAAAATATTTTTTACGCAATCGGTTGTGTATTGTGATAACCTAACATTTGAAATATGCACTAGCTCATCCCTCACCTTCACTCAGTCATAGAGGCGATCCACTCAATTGCCCTTACGAAGGATCGCTGACCGGCCGAAATTGTACCTCGGGGACCCTCGGTGCCCGTAATCAAAACCGGACATACTATGGCTAGTATACTCTACAACGGCATTAATCAACTGATAACTACATTTGATCAAGACTCCACTCTGCTGGATATTTCCCTGGAAAACAAAATACCTCATTTGCATGAATGCGGAGGCAACGGCCGGTGCACCACCTGTCGGGTTAGGGTGATAGAGGGACATCAAAACCTGTCGGCCCGGACCATGGTCGAGCGAAATACCGCTCATTTACGGCGCTGGGATCCTGCCGTCCGGCTTGCGTGCCAATGCCGTGTTAAGGGCGATGTGGTCGTACAACGACTGGTATGGACCGGAGCAGAAGTAAATAAACTGCAACTGGAAACGATCCCTGAAGGAGAAGCAGAAGAAAGAAATATTGCCATTCTGTTTTGTGATCTGCGCAATTTCACGAGGATCACCTCGCAAAACCTGGCTTTCGATATCGCCCATATGCTTAACCGTTTTTACACCGTACTGGGTGATCCCATCCTGATGAATAATGGTATTATCTATCAATACGTCGGAGATGAGATCGTAGGGATCTTCGGCACCGCAGGAGGTACCCGGCAAAAAAATGCTACCGATGCGATCCGGGCCGCTTTGGGAATGCAATATGCTATTGAACGACTGAATCACATGGAGTTAAAAGATTTTGATACCAAATTCGAAGTTGGTGTCGGCGTCAATTTCGGACGGGCTTTCATCGGGCATTTGGGACATCCGAAACACCGCCAGTTCACTGTTATAGGTGATCCGGTAAATGTGGCCAGCCGTATACAGGGATATACGAAAGTGGCAAAAGTGAAAACCCTCATCTCTGAATCCATCTACAAGAGCGTGGAAGAGGGCACATTGGAAATTGGTAATACATTTCGGACTCAACTGGACGGGAAGGATTTTGAATCCCAGCTATTTGAGCTCAGAGGATTCCGGGAAATGGACATGAACCTGGAATTGCAGTCGTCGCTTGATTTCATCCTGAAAAATGAAGAAGGATTCGCGCGACGCTTTTACGACAAGGTTTTTACCAAAGCGCCCGGCGTGAGAGCTCTTTTCAAGAGTGATATGGTGAGTCAGGGCCGGCTGCTCACTCATATGCTGAGCGGCATTGTCTATTCTCTCAGCCGTCCGGAATACCTGAAAATGGGATTGCGCACGCTGGGAAAAAGCCACGAGAAATATGGCGTTCGGCCGGAGTACTACCCGCTGGTTGAAGAAATATTGCTGGAAACGATCCGGGAGGAACTGGGAGCGTTGTATACCGAAAAATTGGGCCGCGCCTGGAAACAGGCACTGGAATATATTACAAGTCAAATGGTTAACTGGGAGGCCGACGAAAAAATTGTTGAAATGAGCAATGCGGCCAATTAATATTCTGTTAACCTGCCACAGCAGCAAACAATTATTTCCCGATCTGAGGGAATGGCCAAGTCGGGCCTGATAGTAAACCTATTATTGCCTCATAACTGCTTGTCTTTCAATCGATCCAAATTGTTCATTACTATGTAAAAAAAGATAATTTCCGTTTTTTTTAACGAAGCAAACGCTTTACCTTTGCACCGGTTTTACAGAAACGCTAAAGCAAGGACTTGTGAAAGGAATATCTAGATACGCTTCGTTATTGGTTTTTCTGCTGGTTTTTGCCGGTATGCAAACCCTGAATGCGCAGGATGAGCACGGGCACGATGAGCATGCAGCCACTGAGGCGCACGCTGCTGATGGACACGGTAGTGGTGAATGTTGCCTGGCCGGCGCGCATGGTGAAGATGGAGAATACGATCCGGTAGGCACCGTCATGAACCACATCGCCGATCAGAATGAATTTCACGTTTGGCACAATGTGCACATTCCCCTGCCCTGTATTCTGTATTCTCCCGATCGCGGCTGGTCTTTTTTCCTTTCCAGTGCGTTTCACCACGGTACCAAAGCTGTAGACGGTTATGTGCTGAACCACGGCCGGGTGAATCGGGTAGCTGATCCCGGTTTTCCGCAGGATGAAGTGAGTATTCAGTGTATTGCTCCGGAAACCCGGATGGTAGACGGTAAAGAAAAAGATGTGTACTTCGTTTGTTACAATAACAATGCCTACCAGCTCGACGCGCCCAGCACGCTGGACGGCGGGATGCTGGGAGGAGGCATTACTTCTTTTTACGACTTCTCCATTACCCGGAACGTATTCACTATGATCCTGGGAAGTATCGTTCTGATCTTTCTGTTCATGGCTGTTGCCCGCGGCTATAAGAAAAACGAAGGCAGGGCACCTTCTGGAATTCAGTCTTTCATGGAGCCCTTCTTCACTTTTATGCGTGATGAAGTGACCCGCCCCATGATCGGCGAGAAACACTATGAACGCTTTCAGCCGTTTATCCTGACACTCTTTTTCTTTGTATTGGTTTGTAATCTGTTTGGGTTGATCCCTTTCTTCCCTTTCGGCGCCAATA
>JAGQXH010000287.1 GCA_020436695.1 Lewinella sp.
CTTTTATTCACTTTGTGAATTCTCCGTTCACCTTCCGCCAGATCCCCAGCGGATTGGCCTCTTTCAACGCATTCGGCAATAATGCGTCCGGGCAGTCCTGATAACAGACCGGGCGCAGCCAGCGCTGGATGGCGCTCGTGCCGACGGAAGTAAAACGACTATCTGTAGTAGAAGGCCACGGCCCCCCGTGGATCATGGCGTCACAGACTTCCACTCCGGTGGGAACACCATTGAAGATCACCCGGCCGGCTACCTGCTCGGCGATATCCAGCAGGTCTGCGTGTTGCTCCAAATCGGTATCCGTACCCATAATGGTAGTGGTAAGCTGACCGCCCACCGCCTGCCATACTTTGCTCAACTGCTCAATATTCTCACAGCGAACCAGAAGGGAGAAGGGCCCGAATATCTCTTCATGCAGGTGTGGATTATCCAGAAATACATCGGCCGGCACCGTGGCCAGAGCGGATGGCGCTTCCAGCACATCTACTTCCTCTACAGGTTCATGTACCGTCGTTACTCCTTTGGCCTTGAGTACCGCTTTCAGCCTTTTCTGATAATTTTCCTGTATGCCCAGATGCAACATGCGTTCCAGTCCTTTTTCAGCCAGTGCTGCGGCAAGTGCTTGTTGGAAATGATCCAGCTCAGGGCTTTCTACGGCCAGGAGCAGGCCGGGATTGGTACAGAACTGACCCACGCCTAGCGTGATCGACCCGGCATAGCTGGCTGCCAACTGATCTCCATTCTCGGCCAAAGTATCCGGCAGGAAGATCACCGGATTGACACTGCCCATTTCCGCAAACACCGGGATTGGCTGATCGCGCTCCTGCGCATACCGCATTAATGCCTGCCCTCCCACAAATGAGCCGGTGAAGCCGACTCCTTGGGTAGCCGGATGCTGTACCAGTGCCTGACCAAGTGCAAATTCGCTTCCGCTCACATGTTGTACCACACCTTCGGGAAGCCCGCAATCCGCTGCCGCTTTTTGCATGGCCCCAAATACCATTTCCGATGTTTTCGGGTGGGCCGGATGTCCTTTGATCACTACCGGGCAACCGGCAGCAAGGGCTGAAGCGGTATCTCCACCGGCAGTGGAAAATGCCAGTGGGAAATTACTGGCACCGAACACCACTACCGGGCCTACCGGGCGATTCATTCTCCGGATATCGGAGCGGGGAAAGGGCTTGCGGTCGGGCATAGCCTTATCGATCACGGCATCCATCCAGCTACCCTCCAGCACATGTTTGGCAAACAGTCGGAGTTGCCCACAGGTACGTCCACGCTCACCGGTAAGACGACCTTCAGGAAGGTTGGACTCTTCCATTGCGGTATGGATAAGATCGATACCCAGGTGCTCGATTTCGGCAGCAATGGATTCTAGAAAGCGGGCAATATCGGCTGGGCTGGTATTGCGATAAGTACGGGCAGCTTTTTGGGCGCGCTGCATCACGGCATTGATGTCGTGGCTCATTGGGAGATTTTTTTTGATTTGATGGTTTTCGTTTTGAGACGGAGAAAAAATAAATGAAACAACTTTAGGTTTTTAAAATTTTGCTAAGCTATAGCCTAACAGGAGATGGCGTGCAAAATTTTAAAAACGTTTGGAAAAAGTTGTTTCACTTATTTCCGTCAAACTATTTTGAGAAGGACGAATTTACGGGAATGCTCCTAATTACCGAAAAATTATCAGTACTTTGGATATAAATATGGTTAAACACGTTCAGTGTTTTGGATAAACTGAAAGTATGACTCCAACTTTAGATCAGCGTATTATTGTGGACCCCAAGGTCAGAGGTGGGAAACCTTGTATTTCGGGGCATCGGATTTCAGTTAGCGATGTCGTAATTTGGCATGAATACATGGCAAAGGATATCGATGAAATTGCTTTAGAATATGATCTTTCGGTTGTAGATATTTATGTAGCACTAGCATACTATTATGCCAATCAAAAAGAAATTGATCTCTCGATCCAACAATCTGAAAAATATGCCAGTGAACTGAAAGTTAAAATCCCTTCTAAGGTAAAGCAAAGACTTGGTGAATAGGATCAGATTATACACTGATGAAAACGTAAGCAAGGCAGTCATCAAAGGCTTACGTTTTCGAGGTGTTGACGTAGAGTCCTGCCAAGAGGCAGGACTTCGAACTTTTTCTGATCTGGAGCATTTACAATATGCACATAACCATCAGCGAGTTATCTTCACAAAAAACGATGATTTCTTGAAATTACATGCCGCCGGTAATGAACATTCCGGGATTATCTTCACCAATCAACAAACTTCCATTGGTGATATAATTAAAGGCATTATGTTAATCTGGCAAGTCTTGGATCAAGAAGATATGCTAAATCATGTCGAATTCATCTAAATTGCAATCGCCTCCAGCTCCGGCAATTCCGGCCGTTTGGCCAAACCTTCCCGAATAGTCCCTAATACCCGCTCACGCTCCTCACCGATCAGCGTCAGGCGCGGTGCACGTACATATTCCGAACCGATGCCGGCCTCCGCTTCGGCCAGTTTGATATACTGTACCAGTTTCGGATGGATATCCAGTTCCAATAGCGGTAGGAACCAACGGAAGATCTCGCGGGCCTCATCTATTCTGCCGGCTTTCACCAGTTTATAGATAGCTACCGTCTCTGCCGGGAAAGCACAGACCAGACCGGCTACCCAACCGTGGGCACCCATACAGATCTCTTCCATGGCCAGGGTATCCACGCCGCAAAGAATTTTATAACGCTCCCCAAAGCGGTTGATCAGGCGGGTAACGTTGGATACATCACGGGTAGATTCCTTAATGGCCTGGATATTATTACATTCGGTCAGTTCTTCGAACATATCCAGTGTGACCAGGATCTTATAGTCCACCGGATTATTGTAGATCATCATGGGCAGGCTGGTACTCTTGGCCACAGTCTTGAAATAGGTAACCGTTTCCCGGTCATCACTTTTATAGCGCATCGGCGGCAGGATCATCAAACCATCGGCACCCCACTTCTCAGCCAGTTCAGCCTGACGGAGTGCTTCGCGGGTGGAACCCGCGGCAATATTAAGAACTACCGGTACCCGGCCGGCGATCTTTTCGATGGCAAATTTGACGAGCGTCTCTTTTTCGTCCACTTCCAGTACACTGCTTTCGCCGAGTGTGCCGCCCAGGATGATGCCTTCCACACCCCCTTTGAGTTGAGCTTCGAGATTAAAGGCAAAAAGATCGAGATCGAGTTGGTCATCGGCGGTGAACTTGGTAGTGATCGCCGGATAGACGCCGGTCCATTTTACTTGCATGGTATTTATTTTTTGACGGTATTCGGTAATACAGTATCCGGTTGACGGAGCGTTGCTTCAATTAGAGCAGATTTGAAGCTCCTCTGTTTTCCGGAACATTTCTTTTTTACAAAGATATGCAAGCCGAAAATCGATGGCAAAGCTAAATTTCACCATTGCTTTACGGATTTTAACCATAAATCAAAAGAATGCTTACTTATCTTGTTATTTTAGGCTAAAATTAACCTGGAAGTCATGAAAATCACTGCTTTTACTATTCCTGTGCCGCAGGATCAGACCGTGATCGTAAAGCGGGAAGTGGATACGCAGTTCTATCCACATTTGCACCGCCACGAAGAGGTACAGATCACCTGGGTACAGCGGGGAGCCGGGGCACTGTTGGTAGGGGAGCAGTTACATGAATTCGGTCCTGGGGATATCCTGCTGTTTTCGGCAAATCTGCCTCATCTTTTTAAAAATGATCTGCAGGCAAACGGTATTGTCGCACTTTCTCTGTTCTTTAAAAAAGACCATCCGCTGTGGCAACTGCCGGAGTTGAAACAGATCGGAAAGTTTTTGGAAGATATACAGGGCGCGTTCCGGGTTAAGACGGAGATACGGGACGAGATACAGGCGATTATGCTGGATATAGAAGAGCGACCGGCAGAATTAAGACTACCGCTTTTCATTGAATTGATGCAACGTCTGGTCAGGCGTTCTGAACTGGAACTGATCGGTGAATCGACCGTTCCTCTGGTGTCGGATCAGGAAGGCCTACGGATCAACACCGTTCTGCAGTATGCTATGCATCATTTCCAGCGTACCATTACCCTCGAGGAAGTAGCCGGCCAGATGCATATGGTGCCCGGTGCATTTTGCCGCTTTTTTAAAAAAAGGACCGGAAAGACTTTTATCCGCTTTTTAAATGAGATCAGGATCCGGGAGGCTTGCCGGCAACTAACCACTCCATCGGATCTACAGATCTCGGAAATCGCCTACAGTTGCGGATTTAAAAATGTGAGCTCTTTCAACCGGGTATTCCGACAGATCATGGGGCAATCACCAAGCAGATATCTGGCAAATATGCGGGAATATGAGGTTGGGATAGGGGAGTCGTGAGTTGATTTACAACATTTATACTGATGACCAACGACTTACAACTAATTCTTCTTATACAAATGTAACGTACCATCCGCCGCCCGTGAATCCTGGAACATGTAATCCGGGCAGAAATGAGTCATAGCCAATCCATAATGTGCAGGGGTAGTTTGCAAAAACAACTCCCCGGTGCCGGGGTCCACGGTAAGTTCCCAAACAAAATCAAAGTTGATATTCTCGTCTTCGACCTGATATTGATAAACACCTCCCTGGTCGGTAAAACTAATAGTGGCAGTTGGTGGAGCATGAGGAACACAACCGGTACAGGCATAGGCGAAGAGTTCCCATTCGCCGATGAGTTGGTTCTTAATAGATCCTTCCAATATCAAAGGATCATTCTGGCAGTTGTCGATAATGGCTATTGCCTCCGCCGAAAGTGTAAATATATCTGCCGGATCATCTTTTTTACAGGATGCGACAAATAAAAGTAGGAGGGATAAAATGACGAGTGTTCTTCGCATGTGCTTTTCACTTGATTGAGGGCAAAGGCCTTATACTTTATGACCATTACTTCTTCATGCGAATAGACTGCTCACTGTATGCTAATGGTTGGGGAAATACCTGCCCGGCGGTTGCGAGTTGCCGCTTGTTTTTCTAGTTTTGTTGTAAATAAATCCGATTCACCTTGCGAGCTTATCTAGACCTGTTACAGCATATCCTGGATCACGGCGTCACAAAAAGTGATCGCACCGGTACCGGTACGATCAGTGTATTCGGCTATCAGTTGCGCTGCGATCTGCAGGAAGGTTTCCCGCTGCTGACCACCAAGAACGTGCATCTGAAATCCATCATTCACGAATTACTCTGGTTTTTGCGGGGAGATACCAATATCCGCTATCTGGTGCAAAACGGGGTAGGCATCTGGAATGAATGGCCGTTCCAGAACTGGCTGACTCAAAACGGTTTGGATAAAGAGTACCCCAAATACACCGCAGGCTGGAAAGAGCAGAAGAAATTTTTCATTGAGCATATCAAATCCGATGCTGACTTTGCCGCCAAATGGGGAGAATTGGGACCGGTATACGGCAAACAATGGCGGGATTTTGATGGGGTGGATCAGATTGCACAATTGATCACGGATATCCGCCAAAAGCCCGATTCGCGGCGGCTCATTGTTTCTGCCTGGAATCCACCCGATATTCCCATTATGGCCAAGGCTGGTCTGCCGCCCTGCCATACCCTTTTTCAATTCTATGTAGCCGAAGGACGGCTGTCGTGTCAGCTCTATCAGCGCTCGGCGGATGTATTTCTGGGGGTACCTTTTAATATAGCCTCTTATGCCCTGCTGACGATGATGGTGGCACAGGTCTGCAATCTGGAGCCGGGCGATTTTGTACACACTTTCGGCGATGCACACCTTTATATTAATCATCTCGAACAAACCCACCTGCAATTGAGCCGCGAACCACGCCCGCTTCCGCAAATGAAGATCAATCCGGATGTAGATAATATTTTTGGATTCCAGTTTGAGGATTTTGAATTGCTGAATTATGATCCTTATCCGGGGATTAGGGCGCCGGTGGCGGTTTAAGAAAGAGTGAGCGTGCGAAAAGATGAAATATGCGAATCAAGGGTTACAAAGATAAAACCGGGAAGCTGTTCAGCTTTGGAAAGACGAAAAATGGGTATCAACATTAAACCCAGGCGGGAATGGTGCAGTATTGGTTGATTTTAGACGGATTAAGGGGCTTAAGGGAGGGAACCCGCCCAACTGCCACCACCGCCGGCCGGCTCATAGCTGCGAATCATCGGAATACACCTTTCTCAGACTCACAGCGACCGCTAGCCGCATGTACAGGCAATCACTCATCTACTTCACAACAGGGATCCACTGTTAGAAAAGGATAAGTTCACTTCCAAAAAATTAGCACTGATTAAGGTATTGGCCTTTGAATGTTGGTTGAAGCAACCAACAAAATAGCGTGTAATGTCAATGATTGAATAAAAATAATAAAAGTTTTGTAATTTTAAAATATAAACAAAAATATTTTTCCTACGTTCTTCATTTTGCTTAACGGCAACATACTCAGTTGATAGATCGGTCTTAACGAGAGAAAGGTACAATTCGATACCAGATGCGGTCTAAAAAAAACACCCCATGTCATGGAAATGTCAGCGCATTCCTTAAATTTGCGCCCGACATTTAGAAAGCATGATGTACAAGGGATCATTGATAAATGATGATTGATGGAGGTATGAGGGAAAGGGATCAAACTCGGTTCTACTCATAGACCATTAGCATCAAACATCAATAATCAATTATCAATCATGCAAATAGGGGTGATCACTCTCCAAAAAGCCGCCCATCCCGCCTGATTCATCAGAAGGAGGAAACCAAAGCAAAACCTAATTTATTTAGAAGAAATCTAAATAATCACCTCGTTTGTCATTTTACTGTTATAAACACACAACGAATTTTATCTTTGCGCATGATTTGACCTAGGGGTCAAAGCTCAGCTAAATGATACTAAAATTTTACCGCTGACATGATATATAGACCGCTGATTAGCCGGACGCTTTTTGTACTCGCCCTCCTGGCCGGTACACTTACCCTCTCAGCGCAGGAAGCTAACCTGGATGCCGGTAAGGCCTTATTCCAACAGAACTGTGGAGCCTGTCATAACCGGAATATGAAAGACAACCTGACCGGCCCCGCTTTGGGCGGCGTTCAGGAACGTTGGGCCGATTATCCGGAAGAAGACCTTCATGCCTGGATCCGCAATTCACAGGCCATGATCGATGATGGCCATCCCAAGGCTACTGAACTTTGGAACCAGTGGAAGCCCACCCAAATGACGGCTTTCCCTAGCCTGACGGATGAGGATATCAACAATGTTCTAGCTTATATTAATTACGTATATACTGGTGCTGACAAGAAGGTTGCCGGAGATTCTGGTCTTCCGGTACCTGAACCGATCGAAAGTGACAACACCGGCCTCTACATCCTGCTGGCCGTTATCTTAGGTATTCTCGCCCTAGTGTTGGCCCGTATCATCTCTAACCTTAATTATATGGTGCAGGTTCGCGAGGGTAATGCTCCCGAGCATCGCCGCACCCTGGTAGAGATCCTGACCAGCAAAGGAGTGATCGCCTTTGTGATCTTCGCACTGGTAGTACTCGGTGGTTACACTACGGTAAACAATGCCATCAAGCTGGGCCGCCAGCAGGGCTATCAGCCGGAACAACCGATCAAGTTCTCTCACGCACAACACGCCGGTATTCAGAAGATCGACTGCCAGTACTGCCACGACGGAGCCCGTCGGAGCAAGCACTCTGTGATCCCGGCAACCAATACCTGTATGAACTGTCACAAAGCAGTGAAGAAAGGTACAACTTATGGTACGGCAGAGATCAGTAAGATCTTCGCCTCGATTGGTTATGATCCGAATAAGGACGTATACATCGAAAATTACGATGAAATGTCCACGGATGATATCAAAAAGATCTTCAGCAGCTGGATCGCTAACAATTACCTACAGGAAGAAGGGGCCAATGTCGACCGGGCAGAAAGCGTGGTAGAAGAACAGTGGGAAGGCATTGTTGAAGCACTGACGAATAAAGAGCTGGGTGATGACCGTATTCAGGGCCCTATCAACTGGGTACGTATCCACAACCTGCCGGATCACGTGTACTTCAACCACTCACAACACGTTGCCGTTGGTAAACTGGAATGCCAAACCTGCCACGGACCGATCGAAGAGATGGAGAAAGTCTATCAATATTCTCCGCTTTCCATGGGATGGTGCATTAACTGCCACCGTGAAACTTCGGTTCAGTTCCAGGATAACGAATACTATAAATCCTACGAGCGTTACCACGAAGAACTACAGAATGGTACCCGCGATAAGGTGACCGTAGAAGACATCGGTGGTTTGGAATGTCAAAAGTGTCACTATTAATATTACGGGTAATGAGTTGCAGGTTGGCTAATTGTGCCCACCTCGCAACCCGGTAATCCGCAATTCGTAAAAAAATAAGTTGTCTCGAAATCATAAAGATGAAAGATCAGCAAAATATCTGGGTAGGAGTCGATCAGCTCAAAAATGACGAAGCCTACCAAAAGCAGGTTCAGGATGAATTTTTCCAACTTCCCGTTGCCGGGCAGTCCGAAAGCAGTCTCAAAGTAGAGTCCAGCCGTCGGGATTTTCTGAAGTACCTGGGTTTTAGTGTAGGTGCAGCTACGATTGCTGCCAGTTGTGACATTCCGGTAAAAAAGGCGATCCCTTACGTAGTGAAGCCTGATTCTATCGTACCCGGAGTAGCAACTTACTTCGCTTCTACCTTTGTACAGGGAGGTGATTACTGCCCCGTTCTGGTAAAGACCCGTGAAGGACGCCCCATTAAGGTCGAAGGCAACAGCCTTTCCAAGATCACGATGGGTGGTACCAGCGCCCGGGCCCAGGCCAGTGTGCTGAGTCTTTATGATACGAGCCGTCTGGACGGTCCGTACCGCATCAGTGAAGGCAAACTGGGTAGTGCCGCCGCATCCTGGGAAGAGATCGACGCCGAGATTGCCCGTGCATTGAGTGCCAATTCCCGGATTCGTATTGTGGCCAATACCATTATGAGCCCCACTACAAAAAAAGCGATCACTGATTTCAAGGCCGCTTTCCCGAATACGGAAGTGGTGATGTACGATCCGGTTTCCAGTTCCGCCCTGTTGCAGGCCAACGCAGCCTCTTTCGGTTTGCGCGTGGTACCTTCTTACCACTTTGACAAAGCCAAAGTGATCGTTGGTTTCGAGGCGGACTTCCTGGGCACCTGGATCTCACCGATCGAATTTGCTGCTCAATACGTTAAGGGCCGCAAAGTATCCGCAGGTACCAAGGAAATGTCCCGTCATATCCAGGTGGAGAGTGCCATGAGCCTGACCGGTTCCAATGCGGATAACCGCATTCTGGTGAAACCTTCCGAGCAGGGTGCCGCCATTGTGACCTTATATAATGCTGTTGCACAAAAAGCCGGACAAAGTGGTGTTCGTGCTGCTGAACTCAGCGGTGCAGCTGCTGCCAAACTGGAACGAGTAGCCGAAGCACTGTGGGCCAACCGCGGTAGCTCTTTGGTGGTATCCGGTAGCAATAATCAGGGTGAGCAGATCCTGATCAATGCCATCAACAATATGTTGGGTAACTACGGCAGCACGATCGATCTGAATACCCCTTCCATGCAGCGCCAGGGTGATGATGCTGCCATGCAAAAACTCGTCAGTGACCTGAATGCCGGTACGGTAGACGCCATCTTCTTTATGGACGGTGCCAATCCGGCTTACGATATTCCCAATGCGGCAAAGTTCCGTGAAGGAATGGCCAATGTGAAGTTGAGCGTAAGTTTCGCCGGTGTACCGAACGAAACGGCTATGCTTTGCCAGTATGCTACTCCTACGCACCACTATCTGGAAAGCTGGGGCGACGTGGAAGCTAAAGCCGGCAGCTATAGCCTGATCCAGCCGACCATCTCGCCGATCTTTGCTTCGTTGGG
>JAGQXH010000288.1 GCA_020436695.1 Lewinella sp.
AGAACTGGAGGCTGAATTCCGCCCTTATGGCTTTCTCCGCATCCACCGGTCCTTTATTGTTGCCATGGATAAGATCAGTGCTTACTCAGCAAGTGATGTGGAAGTAGCCGGACGTACGCTGCCGATCGGTCGGAGTTATAAGGAGCTGGTAGCAAAGACTTTATTGATGTTGTGATACTGGAATGCTGTGATGTTATGATGAGCAATGCTCAAATTGTTACCGGTTGCCAGTTGCCGGTTAATCAGTTGACAAACCGGCAACTGGCAGCGGACTAACGCACAATAGGACATTGATCTTCAAGTTATTTCATCGCAGCGTTCACAGCTTCCCAATACCGACTACTTTCCAATTGAGTATCAGATAGATCAGGCCAACCAGTATAATGACCATCCCATAAATACCAAAGGCTTCCTGATAGCTTCGATCTTCCGCCATCCAGCCGAAAGTAAAGTAAACGATAAATGCACCGATCTCCGTAAAAAATCCACCTACCGATGAGATCGTGGCCCGGACGTTTCCTTCAATGGCATGCTGAATGCGCCCTTCAAAAATGATCTGTATAACCGTGGCAGTCAGGGTGAAGACGATCAGCAGAAACAAAGCCGCAATAGTGAACCACCAGGCAGCCAGCAGCAACATGAGACCGATGAAAAAAAACAGGAAATGAAAATACCGATCCGGCCGTTTCTCGACATAATGTGCGAAGTAACTACCGATAGCTTCCAGCCCGCAAAGCAATCCGAGAAAAATACCCAGGCCATAGTCAGGCAGCCCCACCTCATCGGCAAAAACGGTCCAGTATTCATCCAATGCCCCGGGTAAGGCCGTAACCAGGGCCAGAAATACGATAAAACGCAAAACGGCCGGTTGCCGCAAAGCGCCTTTAAGGCCAGATTTCAGGGTAGTGAAATAGGCTTCTTCTCCCGTTACCTCCACCCGGTGTGCCTGCGGAAGGGTCACTATGATCAGCCCGGCGGTCAGAACCGTTACAATACTTGCCATCAGTACAAAGGGATAGCCCAGGAGGATACCCGGTGAGGCCAGAAAAGCGCCCGTCACCAAACCGATCAGGGAAAAGGTTCGGCAGCGACCGATCACCCGGGTGAAGTCAGCTTCACGGCCGAATAATTTCAATTCATCGTAGATCAATGCCTGTAATGTGCCGGAAGAAAGGGCACTTTCCACGCCCCAAAATACGAACCCCATCAGAAAGCCTCCGAAGGAAGGGATCATCAGCCAGCAGGCATATCCCATCGCGCGAATGAGCTGCCCCGAAAATAAGATATGTTTGCGGGAATAACGATCAGCCCAGGCCCCGGAAGGTACTTCCAGCAAAAACGTAGTGACTGACCAAACCGTAAACAGGATCCCTAGCTGTAGCGGTGTGATGCCTTTTTCCGTGAACATCACCGCGTACAGCGGATAGATCAGGATGAAATCGTCCAGAAAGTTATAGAGATAGATCCGGCGCAGAAAGGGTTTTATGCCCGCACTTACATCCACCGACGGACGAGTTTTTTATTGAGGTTTCGAATGGGGTGAATTCCCGTACGCCGGTACAACAGATAAGACCGATACCCCATCAGAATACCATAGTAAAACAGAACGAATGCGAGCGCTGCGATTTTTAAAAGGTCCATTTTTAGAAATAATGATTTGGGGAGAAAACCGATGATGAACAATTTCACCAAATTCGAGTTAAAGTGTTCATATCCATACCATAAAGTTAAATTTATGAATTTACCCGCTTATACCTTCTGGATCTTCATGATGATCGTGGTTCTGCTGGTCATGATCTTTCTCTTCCCTTCCAATCTGACGATCGGCATCGGTGCGGCGATGTCTTCCTTTATCATCGTATTCCAGGCCTATCTGATCCTGCGAGACCCTTCTACCTCTACTTCGGATGAGTATGATCTTTGATGCTGTAATGTTACGATACTGTGATGTTGGAATGTTGTGATGTAAATTGAAGGTTGCAAATCGTCAAGCACGGTTTTCTGTAGAAAGTAGATGCTTACGGCTGTAGCACGGCATTTCGGACAAATACCAGATAAAGGCACGGCAATGTCACCCTCTAATTTGCAGCAGCACACATGAACGCACTACACTGATCATTCATCACAGCATCTCAACATTATAAACATCATAACATCACAAAACCTGTCCATCCGCCAACAACCGTTCCCTCACCTCCGGATACTCCAGATCGTGTACGTCCACGCCTTTATCCAGAGCCATTCCGGCCAGCGTGCCCGCACTTTGTCCCAGGATCATAAATACCGGTTCCATACGGATCGAACCGAAAGCAATGTGAGAACTGGATACCGCTACCGGCACCAGTAAATTGCTACATTCTGCTTGTTTGGGAATGATCGTCCCCATCGCGATCCGGTAAGGTTCTTTCGGGTGCACACCGATATCCCCCTCATTCTGCACATATCCCTCCGGTGTAATATAGCGCTGTATGTTGTGAGAATCCATGGTGTAAGAGCCCATACCAATGGATTCATTGACCGGGGTTTGGCCCTGGATCTCATTTTCAGTCATTACGTACTCGCCGATCATCCGCCGGGCTTCCCGCACGTAGATCTGGTGCGGCCAGTGTCCGTTATCGGGAAATTCATCTTTAGACAGGCCCCATTCTTTCATTTCGGTGCGTACCTCCTCCGGTACACGTGGATCGTTGGCAATGAAGTACAACAATCCTTTCTGATAGGATTCATGCTCTTTGATGATCTCCCGACGGCGTTCGTAGCTTGCTTCCGGATAGTCGTAATTCATTCCGATGTTGTCGAAACTGAATGGTCCGTGATTATTGACGTCGGTCTTCAGATTGGGAATGGGATCGAATTTGTTGAAGGTTTCCCGCCAGCCGGAATCGTAGATACGCAATAACAATTCGTATTGGGTGGAATCATAATCTGCCGGCCTTTCAAACTGCAATCGGTTTTCCGGAACCTTGGTCAGGCAGGTTCGGAAGCAGTATGCCTGCACTTTGTTATCGCCCTTTCCCTTTTGCCCCGGATCTGTAGTGGAGATGCGCGGCAACACACCGCTTGCAGGATCGCCCGGAACCACATACGGACTGATCTTCCGGTCGGCAAAATGATGCCCGTGGTGCAACACACCAACCTGAATGCCGTTCCAGTTTTCACCGTATACACTATTGGCTTCCCGGCCAACATGATAATTCACGCCGGCAGCAGCCATGAGATCACCTTCGTAAGTAGCATCCACGAATATTTTGCCTTTATAGGTCTGCCCGCTCAATGTGGTGATCGCTGTAATGCTGCCATCGGACATTTCCACCCCATGCTCGCGGTCCAGCAATTCTTCCCGATATACCGGTATTTCATAATCGCGGATGTAGTCATCAAATACCTGTTCGGCGATGTGCGGCTCGAAGATCCACATGGTGCGGTTCTCTCCGTCCATAGCCGGCGTACCCTGCCCGGTATTGCCGTAATCTTCGTGTTTCTGCCAGTGCCAGGTTTCCGGTTGCTGATAATATTGGTAAACGCGGTGGTAAAACTCGCGGGAGAGGCCGCCAATTACACTTTTATTACCGGTATCGGTCCAGCCGAGGCCGCCGGCCGTCAAGCCGCCCAGATGCTTATCGGGCGAAACCAGGATCACAGAATGGCCCATTTTCGCTATCTGTACAGCGGTAGTCACTGCACCGGAAGTGCCGCCGTACACAATGACATCAGCCATCATGGCGTCATCGGAAATGGTATCACCGGAATCACAGGCACTGTCAAATAAGAGTAGGCAAAGGAGAAGAGGATATAGTATGTGTTTGGTCATGATATCAATAGGTTTTTATGTGGTGATCTGTTTGTATTTGGACTTGTTGGGTGTTGAGGTTTGAGTGTTTTGAGGTGTTGAGGTTTTGAGGTTTTGAGGTTAGACCTGCAATTGACAACGTGAACTATCGACTTACGACTGAATGACGTGTAACTTACGACTACTCCTTAACTGCCACCGCAATCTTGGAATCTGCCGTACCATAGTACAGGAACCATTTCCCCTTAAAATGCACCAATCCTTCCACAAAGCAGACCTCGTTCACCTCTCCCACCTTTTCGTAATCCTTTTCCGGATGGATGAAATAACTTTCCGTGCGGTCAATTTGGCGATAGGGATGCTCTTTATCAAACAAAGCCTGTCCGGCAGCATACGTGAATTTCGGCAGCTCCGGATCATTGAAGTTAGCCGCATTACTACTGTTATAAATAAGCAGAATGCCTTCGTCCTGCAACAAGGCATAAGGCCCCGGTTCTACCAGACGGCTATCGAAATAGCCCGGCCGGGGATGAAGCACGGAGATCATTTGCTGATTCTCCGCATTTTCCGCCACTTGCCAGTGGATCAGATCATCGGAGCTGGCCATAAACAGATCGGTATCGCCGAAATACATCCAGTATTTTTCCTGTACCTTGGTAGCTATGATCCGGTCACCTTCCAGTCGGGAAACAATTGCGCCTGATTTTGACCAGGTATCCAGATATTTACCGGTACCCAGTACCGGGCCGTGCTTTTGCCACTGCATCAGGTCTTTTGAACTGGCGAGGCAAAGACGGGCCGTTTTGCCGTCGTACGAAGTGTAGGTCATCAAATAGGTCCCGTCTTCACTTTCCACAATGCGGGGGTCTTCTACCCCCCCGGGCCATTCAAAGCCCTGCATACTGTCTTTTGCCGGGTAAAAAATAGGAGCCGGTTGTTTTTCGAAATGCAGCCCGTCTTCGCTGATGGCCAGCCCGAGACGGGATGTCATGTCCTGGTCCTGCGCCCGGTAGATCAGATATACTTTTCCGTCTTTAACCAGCGCAGTAGGATTGAGTACATTCCGGGCCTCCCATTCCACTTCTTTTTCTCTTATCGGGCATACAAAGACCTGACCAGATGTAGGCTGCAAAATAGGATTGATACTATCCGCTTTTACAAAATCGACCATGGTCCATGCTTCCGGACCGCCAGTACCTTCAATAGTAGAAGCATGCTCATTCGGACGACAGGATAACATACCCACAGTAGCCAGAAAGAGGCAAAATAGGAGTTGGTTCTTCACAGTTTGTAATGAATTTATTTTACCGTTCAAGATAAACAATCTTTTCGCCTCATCTCTCACCTGTTCCCTTAATCTCAAAAAGCAAAATAAAACCCATGAAAAAGCAAAATAATTGCCCAAAAATTTCCTGATTAAGTAAAATTCCCTAATTTCGTTAAGTGTTTTTTTTACACTTATCTTTTTCAAAAGACACTGCATTCTTCATCTTAAACCCACTCACTAATGCGGACAAAACGAAAACCTAATGTTTTGAGGGGGAAAAGCCATCGGCGATTATACTCGCTGCTCAGTTTCGCTTTTTTCTTCTTCATCACCCAGGCTGCAATAGCCCAAACCAGACTCGTCACCGGAACGGTCATCGGTGCGGAGGACAACATTCCATTGATCGGGGTAAATATCCAGATCAAAGGAACCTCTACCGGAACCGTTACCGATATTGACGGTAAATATCAGATCAGCGCCGGCGACAATGATGTACTCTCCTTTTCCTACACAGGATATCGCCCCGTAGAAGAAACAGTCGGCGGCCGCAGTGTCATCGACGTGACCCTCTCCACTGACTCCCAGGTACTGGACGAAGTAGTGGTCATCGGTTACGGTACGGCCGAGCGTAAAGAGATCACCAACTCCGTCGTCAGTGTTGATGCCGACGAGTTTAACAAAGGTAATGTCAATGATCCGGCCCAATTACTGCAAGGTAAGGTAGCCGGTCTTTCCATCGCTCGACCGGGTGGCGACCCCAACGCCGGATTCAATATCCGCTTGCGCGGTCTTTCCACTTTCGGAGCCAACTCCCAGCCGCTTATCGTGATCGACGGAGTGGTCGGAGGTTCCCTGCAACTGATCGACCCCAATGATATTGAGTCGATCGAAGTACTCAAAGACGGCTCGGCTGCCGCCATTTACGGTACTCGGGGTGCATCCGGGGTGATCATTGTGACCACCAAAAAGGCTTCCCTGCAACAAAAAGGGAATATCGATTTCAATACCTATGTTGCGGTGGAAGATGTGGCCAAATTCGTCGAGAATTCCACACCGGCTCAATACCGTGAAGCCGGCGGCGTAGACAACGGCTCAGAAACCAACTGGCTGGACATGCTCACCCGCACCGGCGTATCGCAGGTGTACAATCTTTCAGCTTATAACAATTTCGGCAACGGTGATTATCGGGTCTCATTGAACTACCGCGATGTACAGGGTGTTGCCCTGAAAAGCGGCTTCAACCAGATCAACGGTCGTCTGAACCTGAATCAGCGTGTGCTTAATGACAAGCTCAAGTTGAGTGTTAACCTGGGTATTACCAGACGTCAGGCCCAGTTTACGCCCTACGAGAGCATGCGTTTCGCCATCATCGCCGACCCCACTGCTCCGGTCTACAATAATAATGATCCGGCGCAGGGTTACTGGGAGCCGAACACGCCTGAATACCACAACCCTTACGCCATTTCGCAGGAAGTTACGGACGATGGAAAGTTCAACACCCTGCTTGGAAGCGCCCGGCTGGACTACGAACTGGTCAGCGGACTGAATATCGCTGCCTTCTATTCCAATCAGCAGGAAAGTGATCTACGCTCTCAATATTTCAGCTCCAAGACTCGCTTTACTTCCGCTTCCGGACAGAAAGGGCGGGCCAATAAGTTTGCCGAACAACGCAAGAACGAGCTGTTCGAGGTCACTACTACGCTGAAAAGAGCACTCGGTAATCTCAACATCAATGCGGTGGCCGGCTACTCCTGGCAGGAATTCAACTTTGAGAATTTCAATGCCTTTAATACCAACTTCATCACCGATGATCTGCTCTACAATGCACTGGAACTCGGCCTCGGTACCGCTACCGGTAGTGATGCCAACTCGGGCATGAACAGTCAAAAAGAAGAAGCAAGACTGATCTCTTTCTTCGGTCGAGTACTTTTGAATTTTAACGATAGCTATTTCCTATCCATGGCTCTGCGCAGAGAAGGTTCTTCCAAATTCGGTGTCAACAACCGTTGGGGTAACTTCTATTCCCTCAGTGGTGGGGTGGATCTGGTACAGGCTGCCGGCGTCCCGATGAACGTGCTCAAGCTACGGGTCGGATACGGAGTAACGGGCAACCTGCCGAATCAGAACTACGAATATCTCACTCGCCTATCCCGCGGCTCGCGTATCTTTTTCAACAATCAGCGCTATCTCCAGGGGGTGAACTTTGCGTCTAATCCAAACCCGGACCTGAAATGGGAGCAAAAAGCAGAGACCAACATCGGTCTGGATTACGGTTTTGCGAACAATCGCATCACCGGTGCTATCGATTACTACGTGCGTAACACAACCGATGTGCTGCAATCCGTGAGCGTTCCGGTACCACCCAACTTCTACTCCTCTACCCTACTCAACATTGGTGAGTTGAAGAGTAACGGATTTGAATTCTCCTTCAACTGGGCAGCAGTGCAAAAACCTTCCTTCAGCTATAATACCGGCATCGTTTTCTCCACGTTTAACACGGACCTCGTGCAACTTGACGGTGAGCGCGACCAGATCTTCCTGGGGAATCTGGGCCCTCCAGGCCTGAACGGTATCAACGTGATCCGTGTAGCGGAAGGACAACCCATCGGTGATATCATGGCCCCGATCTTCGAAGGGCTCGATGACCAGGGCCGACGCATCATAACCGACCAGAATGGCGACGGCACCATTAGTCAGGAAGCCGATGCAGTAGTTGTGGGCAACGGTCTTCCCGATTTCGAGATGTCCTGGAACAATTCCATCACTATCGGTGATTTTGACCTCAGTGCGGTGATCCGCGGTGCTTTCGGTCACAGTCTGGTGAATATCAACCGGGCCTATTATGAGTCGCCGGCCGCCTCCAACAACTACAACCCGGTAAGAACCAAATATTATCTGCCGGAACTGACCGAGGGCGAAAGCTGGAACAGTTACTACGTGGAAAAAGCGGACTTTGTCAAGCTGGATAATATCACACTGGGCTATACGCCCAATCTGCCGGGTACTGCCTTACGGAATCTGCGCCTCTACATTTCCGCCCAAAACCTCTTTGTTATCACCGACTATACCGGTGTTGATCCGGAGGTACATTACAGCTACGGCTCCGTACTGGCTCCGGGAGTAGATGACCGGAATTCCTATTTCAGAACGAAGACCGTTACTTTCGGTCTGAATGTGGGATTTTAATTTTCTAACATTGAAAGAATAGCAATGAAAACTTCAATTATAACCAAAGCAGCTTTCATCCTCCTCGTGCTGGCGCTCCCGCAGTCCTGCACCGATCTGGATACCACGCTCTACAGTGACCTTACTCCCGACACGGAGTACACTACTACCGATAACCTGCTGGCAGCCCTGCTGGCCGCATATGCGCCGCTAAAAAACAGCTACGGCAATAATGGTTTATTCGAGATCCAGGAACTTTCCACGGAGACCAGTGCAGCCCCCGCTAAATTCGGTCCGTGGGACGACGGCGGCATCTGGGCCCGCCTGCACCGTCACGAGTGGGAAAATAATGCCTGGTTCATCAACAACGCCTGGAATATGTGTTTCGGGGGTATTTCCACCTGCAACCGCCTCATTGAAGAATTCGAGGCGACCAGTGGTGACGTAACCGCCGCCGTCAATGAGTTACGGGCCGTTCGCGCCTTGTATTTCTTCACCGCTATGGATCTTTGGGGCGACGTCCCCCTGGTAACGAGCTTCGTATCGGCAGAGACCAACCCAGCTCGTACTCCACGGGCACAAGTGTATGATTTCCTGGTGAAGGAGTTGCAGGAGATCATTCCCACGCTACCGGATAATCCCAGTGGAGAGAACTACGGCCGAATGAATAAATGGGCCGCTATGGCCATGCTTGCCCGCTTGTATCTGAACGCCGAAGTCTATACCGGCACCGCTCAGTGGCAGGCTGCCGCCGATATGGCCCAACAGGTCATTAACAGTGGCCGTTTTACGCTGGAGCCGGCTTATCTGGATAACTTCAAATCAGCTAACGAACGCTCAGTGGAGAATATCTTTGTAGTGACTCATTCCTCTTCCAGCGGTGGTGCCTTAAATATGCACATGCGGACCCTGCACCCGCTGAGCAAGGAGACCTATAACTTTACAACCGGGCCCTGGAACGGATATACCGCCCTGGAAGAGTTCTACAACTCTTTCGATGAACGCGACAGCCGGCGGGAAATGTTTATCGTAGGGCAGCAATACACCAGCAGCGGAGAACCAATCCAGGATCCGAACGGCGCCATTGAGATCGACTCCAAAGGTAACCCCGATCCGGACGGTACACCGCTGATCTTCACTCCCTACATCAATGAGCTTTGGCCCAAAGCATTCAGTCAGTCCGGCGCCCGCATCGGCAAATACGAATTCGTGAACGGGCTCGACCTGGCCATGGATAACGACTTCCCGGTCTTCCGCTACGCCGAGATCATGTTGATCCGGGCCGAAGCCCTGTGGCGCATGGATAATTCCAGTGCCGAAGCCAAGGAACTGATCCTCCAGATCAGAGAACGCGCCGGCCTGGGTGGCATCGATCCTTTGACGGAGGATGACCTGTATCATGAGATCCAGCGGGAACTGGCGTTCGAGGCCCAGGCCCGTACCGTCATGATCCGCTTCGACCGCTTTAACAATACCTGGTGGGAGAAAACGATCACCGATCCGAACAAGAACCTGTTCCCGATCCCGACGGATCAGCTGAACGGTAACCCGAATCTGACGCAGAACCCGGGGTATTGATGATGAATAGTTGAAACATGAGTCATCCCATATTTTTAAACAGAACCATAAGTGATTAAAAATCAGCATGCTATCTTTTGGGCATCGTTGC
>JAGQXH010000289.1 GCA_020436695.1 Lewinella sp.
TTGAATATTCTTGTAAGGCGCCAGGCTGATCTTACGCATTCCCATATAGCTGGTTACCCGGTCCACTTGCTTTGAGCTGTCGATAATGCTGACCTCCAGATCGTACAGAAATGGATGATCCGGTGACCAGCGCTTTGGATCAGGAATAGATAGGTGGATAGGGATCTGAAAGTCGCCTTCGGCTCTGCCCACTTCTCGGCTACCATCTTTCGCTATGATCCTTACTCTGAGATCTCCGGTATGTTGGCTGGAGGCATCCACCGTTATAATGGCTTCTTCCTGATCTATATCGGGTACGATCTTCAGGTCGGTGATATGGATGAATGGTACAGGTTCAAGCCAAACCGTCTGCCAGATGCCGGAAGAAGGAGCATATGTATAACGCTGTGGATCAGAAAAGCGACTATTGTTCTGCTTTCCAACCGTAATGCCTTCCCGGTCTCCGGGATCGTATACAGCTACTATGATCTCCTGCGTTCCCGGCTGTTCCAGAAAATCAGTAACGTCAAAGGAAAACGCATCGTATCCACCCTCGTGGGTACCGACGCTGCGCCCGTTAATATAGACCACTGCCTCCCAGTCAACGGCACCGAAATGTAACAACACCCGTTGCCCGTCCCAATCTTTCGGCACAGAGAAAGTACGTCGGTATATGGCCCGATAGGAATCGAGCTGTCGGCGCACGCCGGAAAGAGCTGATTCCCAGGGAAAAGGCACCAATATTCGGTCACTTAGCTCCGTACCGAAGGGCATTCGTTCTCCGTCAGTTGCTTCTTTGAATTGCCAAAACCCGTTGAGGTTCAACCAGGCAGAACGCGCCATTATGGGGCGAGGATATTCAGGCAATACGGCTTCCGGGTTCACATCTGCTGCCCAGGGGCTGACCAGCGGTACATCGGCCATGATCCACTCCTGTGCCCGCAGCGGTAAAGCCGTAGCGATCAGGAGGGGATAAAACCATATCTTCTGTAGTGTCTTGTTCATATGTCGGTTATTTACCAGTCAGGATTTCTTCCATTCTTGCCGTCAACTGCGCTCTGTATTGGGCGTAAGCCGGATCATTAATGAGATTTTTCCATTCCATGGGATCTACGGAGTGATCGTATAATTCTTCCGTTCCGTCTTCATAGTGGATATAGCGAAACTGCTCGGTGCGCAGGCTGTTTCGACCGTCCCCCATTTGCGTAAGGCTGGGATAATCCCAGGCTGCGTCCTGATCTTTTAGCAGCGGGACCAAGCTAAGGCCTTCATTATTTTTATTGGCGGGCAGGCCGGCCAGTTCCACCAGTGTCGGGTAAAGATCCAAAAGATTGACGGTCCGGGCACTGCGACTACTCGGAGAAGTCATACCCGGGACTTTGATGATCAACGGTGACCGGCAGGCTTCTTCCCATAAAGTGAATTTTTTGTAGCGCAGCTTTTCTCCCAGGTGCCAGCCGTGGTCGCCCCAGAGCACTACGATGGTATTATCCCGGTATTTGCTCTGATCTAAGGCAGTTAGCAAATGTCCGATGCAGGCATCAGCGTAGTTGATGTTGGCCAGGTAAGCCTGTACAGCTTCTGCCTGTTTCCCATGCGCTTTGATAGTGAGGTATTCACGCGTAGGCCCGGCGTTATCGCCTACATCATTAAGATCATTTTCCCTTACTTCCGGTAAGACCAGCTGCTCAGGGTTAAATTTATCGAAAAATTCCTTCGGCACATGCCATTTCAGATGCGGCCGGAATATACCGCACGCCAGAAAAAAGGGCTTATCATGATCCTGTTGTAACTGCTGTGCCGCCCAGTCGGCATTCAGGAAATCCGGCGTATCTTCCAATGCCGCGTCGGTGGGGCCCCAATCCATGTTATCCGCCATTTCTCCCCGCAGGATACCATTGGCCAGGTATCCCTTTGATTTTTTCACCCGACCATAACTACCGCTTACCTCCGACCATACATCCCAGGTGTCTTTACCTGTGTCCGGAGTATGGTAGATCTTGCCACGCGCCATCGTCTTATAGCCGTATTTAGACAGGTACTGCGGCAACATCATCCCTTCCCGGATCATCGGAACATCAAACATCTCCTCTCCATTGTGATATACACCGGTAGTAGAAGGACGGAAACCTGACATAATAGCTGCCCGGCTGGGATTGCACACGGAAGCAGCGCAATAGGCCCGTTCGAAAACCATTCCTTCGCCGGCTAACTGGTCCATGAAGGGGGTTTGTGTTTGCGGATGCCCGCCCAGGAAGCCGGTCCAGTCGTTCAGATCATCCACGGCGATAAAGAGGATGTTGCAAGCTTGTTTCCGCTTGTGATCACCTGTACGCTGTGACGTTTTAAGTGTACAGGAGACCGACAGGAGCAAAAAGCTCACTGCCAGCCACCGGAAACTATAGCTGATCTTCCTGATCATGAATAACCTTATTTAAAAGAGGTAAAGATGGCCCGATCCAAGCGTAGAAGGTTGAGGGTGGAGAGGCACAGATTAATGAATTCAAGTTGTTATCAGTAATCAACATAACTAACTGACCACTGAACAACCGGTAACACTTAGTCAACTACTCTCCTACGGGGTTACCGCTCCCTCTCCCATCTACAGTTTTATGGATTTTTAAATGGTTACTCTACCACTGTAATAGTGATCGTTTTGAAAGTCCGTTCGATATCGTACTCCGAAGCCAGTATTTCATCTGGCCGGTCGGTCCGGTAACCATCACCGGAATACTGCTTCCGGCCAATGAAACTGGACACCAGCGTGGCAACGTAGGTACCCGCTTCGTTGTATGTATAAGCGTAAACCTGTTCCGTACCCTCATATACAAAAGGGATCGTAACGCCTCGATCAAATCCCTTTACCATGTTATCCGCCGATCCGATCCGCATTTCCTGAATGTACACGTTGCCGGTATAGGCCAGCAGATCACCGTCATCATCCGTCACCGTCGGATCATCGGCATTAAAAATCAAACGCATTTCTTCAATGCCTTTAGATGGATCTACATCCGGAAAATCGGTCTGGAACTGATTGATCAGCGCATCGATATTAAAGCTGAGGTCATCCAGTAATTCCCGCACGGGCTGCGTATAGTAGCGAATTGCGGAAGCCTGACCATCGATCACTACCTGAACCCCGAATTTTACGGTAATCCCGTTTTGCGAGCTACTACTGTCAAAACCGTCCGGGAACGCAGCAAAGGGGGAAAAGTTGTTATTGGCATTCCGATTCAGTGCCCCGAGGTTTCCCAAAGCGCCGTTATTCAGATCCAACATGGTGGGTATAACGGCATTATTGGGCCTGAAAGAGAAGACATGCGGTGCACTGGAAGCCAAATTGAGCCGGATATACCGGGAATCGGTCGAATTGGAAAAATCCCAGGGCACCAGTTGGCCGTCATACAGACTCATATCGCCACCTCCGGTAAAACTATAATCAGACGGGATAGTTGTCAACTTGGGAACTACGACAATAAATTCCTGCAAACCAGGTATCCGTTCGGCATATACGCCGGTACGTAATTCTTCTTCGGTATAGCCCTCCAGTTCGACCAGACTGATCCGGCTTTTGGCAAAGTCGTGCCCGCTATCACCGGTATAGAGAGATGATGCCGCCGCTCCGGCACCGACTGAAAACGTTACGGACTCGCCTATACTAACGGTAGTTTTGTCGGCCGTAAAAGGAACATCTACCACCAGGGCCTCTTCTTTTCTGCAAGCGCCGAGTGCCAGGATCATTACTAAAACACCAAGCAGCACGGGGGATCTATGGATAGTATTTATCATAATTCACTGTTTGTAAAGATGAATGAGGAATCAGGATCAGAAGCCGGCATTTTGTTTCAGGTTGGCATTCCGGTCAATCTCCGATTTCGGAATAGGTAGATATTCAAATTTTTTATCGGGGATCTGCAGCACCTGCTCACCGAAGGGAGTAGTAAGCAAATTGCGATTGGTCATCGGATTGATCAACTGCTGATATTCCTGAATACGATCGGTGAGACGGCCGTAGCGCGTCAGGTCAAACCACCTCATATTGAGCTCGCCGGCCAGTTCGCGCCAGCGCTCATCCAGGAGTTCTTCCCTGAATTCCACCTGTGACATATCGGAAGGAAAGTCCGGAACAAAGTTTTTCGATTCCGGGAATTCCTTAAAGTTGCGGATCTCCGGTGTAGGAGGTACTTCCCGCAGGCCGCGGAAAGCACTGATCTCAAAGTAGTATTTACTGATAATCGAATCGGCATTGACCGTATTAGGCGGGTTGGTGCCCAATTGGGGTACTCTCGAATACACATCACCATAAGTAGCAGCGTATGGGCCTTCATCAATGATCCGCCGGTCAACCGACAGATCGGGGTAATAAACGAAGTTCCGGGCACGATCCCGTACCTGATTGACTGCTTCCAGGGCGGTAAGAGAGCCACCGGTAGGCACTGCCTCCGATCCCACAAGTTCATTAGTTGCCTCGGCGTACATCAACAATACGGCGGCGTAACGGTAAATAGCCAGATCGGCATCGTAGGTACTGGTCGTAAAATTAGATTGTGTGATGGGATTACGCCGATACTTTACCAATCTTACACCGGGCAGATTATTAGGATTGTTATCGGCCCAGATGATCGCGAAAGCAGGATTGCCATTCTCATCGACGGTGATATCCGCAGCACTCGGATCATGGCGAAAAGCATTGGGGTCATCGACAATCTCAAACCAGTAGGGGCGCGTCCAGGGGAAGGGCTCTCTGGTGCGCAAAAATATCTCACAACCGGAACCGTCAGGACAAACATTCGCCCCATTTTCATATTTGCCGTTGCCGCTGGCGTCGATGGAAACGAACTCCCCTTCTTCAAAGGTCCAGAACCGGCGGACGATATCGCCGGGAGAATTCAGATCAAATACGGAAAACCCAAAGTCGTTGGCCAGTTTGCCGCCGTTGGCACCGTTTGAGGTACCCAGTTCGACACTACTGCCGGAATTGTTCAGGAAACCATTAGCATCGCCTACGCGCATTCCGGCATTGTCCAGTTCGCTGAATTCCAGGGTAAAGATGGCCTCTTCAGTACCGGTATGCTGTTTATCACGAATGAAGTTGTCCGGGAAATATTGTTTCAGGCCGTACTTCCCACCGGCAATGACCGCCCCCAGTTGGTTGACTGCATTTTGAAAGTCAGCCGCACCGTCGCCGCGTGCATCCCGGTATTTCTGATTGGTGGCCCGTGTCAGGTAAACATGCCCAAGCAAGGTCTGAGCGGCTGCCTTGCCGGCCCGTCCCTGATCCACATTATCTGCTAACAGATCAACGGCGATATTCAGATCGTTTATAATGAAGTCATAAAGCAGAGATTCCTGCTCGTCCATACGATCACCGGAGAGATTGGCAACCGCATCGATGTCGTCGAAGGTCTTGATGAACTTGTCGATCAAAGGGGCATTCCGGTACAGGCGCACCAGATTAAAATAGAGGAACGCCCGGATGAATCTGGCTTCACCCTCCATTCTTTTCCATTCGGATTCGGTGCCTGGTTCCGGGTCCAACTGGGCATTTACTGCTTTTTCAATAACCAGATTGGGCCGGGAAATGGCCTGGTAATGAGCCTGCCAGATATCGAACACTTCGCCATCGTTGGCATCGTATGACATGCGGGCGATGTTGCTTTGAGCCAGACTCGTTCCGGCCGGAGGAACTGCGTAATCCGTACTGAAGCGACGCCAGTATATGTTGCCGGTAATGTCGTCATTGCGCAATTCCGAATAGGCCTGGGTCAGGATAAAGTTGACCTCTTCCGGTGTGGAGCCAAAGCCATCCAATTCAATTTCAGACTCGATGTCCGGCACCAGAAAATCCCGGCAGCTTTGCGAAACTAACAGCAGCGCAAATAATATAGTGATGGATAAGATCTTTTTCATGGTCTCTTTTTTAAACATTAAAAGGATACATCGAGGCCAAACAGGAGGAATCTGGAACGTGGATAAGCTCCCTGATCGAGCCCGGGGAACAACTGCTTATTGGTGCCCGTCGCACCATTCACTTCCGGATCATACCAGGAATACCGCGACAGCAGGAAGAGATTCTGTCCGGTCACCGATAAGGTAGCCCCGGCAAGGCCGATATTTTGCAAAGGGCCGCTGGGTAGCGCATACGACAACTTGACGGTTTCCAGCCGCAGGAAAGATCCGTCCTCTACAAATTCGCTCCTTGAGAACAGAGAATTGATCCTGGTAGTAAAAATGGCCGTAGCTTTCTGGTAGTTTCGGTCCTGATCCTGTCGGTTCCAGATATCATCGGCGTAGCCTTCCTGCAGATTGTTGTTTCCGCGCAGGTAATGGGCCCGGTTGATATTGTTGTTGACCACATCATTACCATAGGACCAACGCATGAACGCATACAGTTCGAAACCTTTAAAACTGAAGCTGTTGCCGATACCGCCGGTATGCAAAGGAAGCGTATAAGCGATGGGCACGTATTCAGACCTTTCGATCAGTCCGTTCCCATCAATATCGAAATAATCGAACTCACCGATATTATTGTCCTGTACCTTCGGAGTGGCATTGAATCGTTCCAGGTCCGTATTGATCAGACCATCCTGGATAGTGCCGTAATACACACCGATGGGTTGACCGACCCGTAGCAGTACATCATTCGGAGAGCCGCCGCTGCCCAGCGTCCGGAACCCCAGTTCCGGCTGTCCGCCCAGGTCCAGGATCTTATTGCGGTTGAAGGAAATATTGAAGTTCGTCGACCAGCGGAAATTCCCCCTGACGATATTCCGGGATTGCACTTCGAACTCCAGTCCTTTGTTCTGCAATGACCCGAGGTTCTGGATGGAGCTGCTGAAAGCAGAATAGGCCGGCAACTGTACATCGAGTAATAAGCCGGTCGTTTTATTGTAGTAGTAATTGGCGGAAAGGGTAAAGCGATCTTTGAAGAATCCAATATCCATTCCGACATTGGTCCCTTCGGTCGTTTCCCAGGTGATATCCGAATTGGCAAACCGGCTACTGGGATCTACAGCTGTATTCAGTCCGTTGTTGAAGGGGTAGCTTACATTGGAAATATTGGCCAGTTGCAGGCCGGCATTCACCGGGATCTGGTTATTTCCGGTCACCCCGTAACCTCCTCGGAGCTTAAGCGTAGATATCAGTCGTGAGTCACGCAGGAATCCCTCTTCAGAAATGTTCCAGGCTACAGATGCAGCGGGGAATACGCCGGTATTGTCGTTGATAAATCGACTGGACTGATCGATACGGGTCGATAAGGTCAGGATATACTTGCTTCGAAAACCGTACTGGATCCGTCCCAGATAAGAACGTTCTCTACGATCTATGAATAGGGGCGTGGAAAGGATATTCTGCGCCGCAGCGATACTGTAGTTGCCCAATACTTCGGTATTGAACTGCTCATAACGCGTAAACAGCTGATCAAAGGTCTCTTTCCGGGCCTCAAATACCAGGGTACCGTTAATACTGTGCCCACTGTCAAAGTTTTTCTTGATCGCGATACGGGGCTGGATCGTCCAGCGATTATCCCGAGAGTCAGTAAGATCCAGGCGGCCGTTGACGTTCCTGGATTCCCTTAACTGGCTTGGTGCAAAGTACGATCTGTCAAAGTTGTCGGTGATCAGACCGGCAGTAACCGCAAATTCCAGCCAGTCCAGCGGCTTGAACGACAGGTAAACGTTGGATGACATCCAGTCTGAACCACGGGATACATTCAGATTCTTGATCCGGTATTCCGGGCTTTCCGGCCCCGCTCCCTGACCACCATTGTTGAGGATACCCTGCGAATTACCGATAACGTTGTCTCGGTTAATGAAGGGATTCAGGAAGTTTGATTGGGCGATGGCATTATCCGCCCGGTTGTCACCGATCAGGCCTTCGTATTCCGTGCGGGTGTACTGGATCTTCAAACCGGCAGAGAACATATCTCCGATCTTCTGATCCAGATTGAGCCTTCCGGACAGGCGTTGAAAGCCCGAATTAATGATCACACCGTCTTCATCCGCAAATCCGACGGAGGCAAAATAGGAAGTGCCGTTTTCCGTCGAGCCGGAAAAGTCCAGGTCATAAAACTGCTTGACCGTATTTTGGGTGATCACATCCAGCCAGTTGGTACCGGAAGTATTGGTCACGCCGTATACGCCTTCCAGTAGTTGGTAGGGGTCCTGTCCTTCCAGATATTGCCGCGCGGCCTCCGGATCCGCCAGGATCTCAAATGCCCCTGGCTGTCCGGGATAAAGTACGGCATTACGGAGTCCGTTATTATCTCCGCCTTCCGTTCTTACGGTGGTAGCCCGGTACAACGCATATTCCTGCGGAGAGAGCGTCGGCAAGGTCCGGGCAAATTCCCCTACTCCATATTTTGTACTCAGGTTGATCCGGGGCTTTCCCTTTTTACCTTTTTTAGTGGTCACCACAATGACCCCGTTTGTTGCTCCTACTCCATAAAGCGCGGTGGCCGAGGCATCCTTCAGGATATCTATCGATTCGATGTCATTCGGATTGAGAAAAGCCAGCGGATTAACGGCATCGTCGCCGGAAGAAAGATAGGGAATGTTATCGATCACTACCAGTGGTGCGCCACCGGCCGAAAGAGAGGAAAGTCCGCGAATGTTAATACTGATACCCGCGCCGGGAGTACCGTCGTTAGAAACGATATTAACACCGGCAGCCCGCCCCTGTAATAGCTCCGAAACCGAAACGGCCGCTGTATTTTCCAGCGTAGCCTGATCGATCTTGGAGACTGCGCCGGTTACATCACGCCGCATCGTTTCGATCCCGTATCCGGAGATCACGACTTCATCCAGCACCGTGGCGGACAACTCAAGTGACACATCGATCACCGATTGGCCACCGACCGTGACTTCCTCGTTCTGAAAACCGGTATAACTAAATTGAAGAATATCATTTGCCTCAACGCTGAGTTCATATTTTCCGTCGAAATCCGTAACGGTTCCCTCCGTAGTGCCCCGAATAATGATATTAACACCGATCAGCGGTTCTCCGTCGTCCGCCGAAATTACCAGACCGGTAATTGTTCGCTGGGAGTAAAGCTGCCCGATACTGATTAGGAAGCATCCCCAAAACCAGATTAAAACTTTAAGTCGCATAGGCATATTTTTGAGTGTAAGTAATAGGTATTTGGTTAAGGTGCATTGGAATCATCCTGCATCCGGAATGTTGGGCTAATCTAGGCAGGAGCTTAGGAATGGAATTGTTCAATTAGGTTTTTAGCATGCTCTATCGTACTTTTCAGATAATTTGCAGAACTAGCCATTGAGCAAATAAAAAATGTAAAAAAAGGCCCATATCGATCATAAAAATGGATTACCTATCAACGACAGGTTAAGCCTGCGATCTCTCCCAGAGAGCAAAACCAAAGGCCGGAAAGCCAGGAAAGTACTTTTGGATCAGAAAACTGGATAAACGAGTCGATTTGAAATTTCTACTTATATGACCTTAACCGGGAGTAAATCATAATGTATTTGAAATGCAACGAAACCAACCGTTCTTCATCGCCCTCTCGTTCGTGACTATTATATTATTTTCTGTCACTTCCCTGCGGGGTAATGATCATCCGGGACTATCCACTGCTACGATCAGCGGCGAACTAAAAAAATGGCATAAGGTCACCCTGGATTTTGACGGTCCCGAATCCGATGAACAGGCATCCGACAACCCTTTCCTCAACTACCGGCTTAATGTAGTGTTCAGCCACGGCGACAAACGATACCGCGTACCCGGCTATTTTGCCGCCGACGGTAATGCGGCCGAAACTTCGGCAACGGGTGGCAACCACTGGCGTGTGCATTTTGCTCCCGACGAAGAGGGAGAATGGACCTACCGAGTCAGTTTTCGAAAAGGAGAAAATATTGCAGTCGATGAGAGCGAAGAT
>JAGQXH010000028.1 GCA_020436695.1 Lewinella sp.
CCTCGATGCTTTTCAGCATGCCGCTGCGGGATTTGTTTTGCGACCCGTTCAGGTGAAAGACCTGCTCATTGCTGTCAATAACGTCAAAAAAAGGATCGCCGATAAACGGGAAAATCAACACAACGGGCAGCTCCCGCGCAAAATAGATAGCACCTCGATGGTCCGACAGGAAATAATCGGTATTCCCACCATGGAAGGTTTCGAATTCTTACCGGTTCAGGAGATTATCCGCTGTGAAGCTTTGCAAAAATGTACCCGGGTATTTACCGAAGCGAGAAAGGAGGTCTTCAGCTCTTACAACCTGGGCGAGTTCCGAAAACAACTGACCGCCTGGGGCTTCTTCAGTCCACACAAATCTCATCTTATCAATCTGCGTCATGTGCGTAAGTACCACCGGGAGGGCTCTATCATTATGGTAGATGGTTCCTATGTGCCGGTGGCCAAACGCAAAAAAGGAGAATTCCTCAATCAGGTAAATCACCTGTAGTACTTTTAAAACGGTCTCTTATCAATAACCTAATGCATGGCCAATGCCATGCAAACCAAGCACCCCCATGTCATGTCTAAAAGACCGATTCTCTATGCAATTTGTAATACAAACCAGTTGGAAAGTTCCCACCAACCGGAAGTCGGCACTACAATCTTCCGTTCATTCCCAATATCTCCCTTTGCTTCCGAATTTGGCTACGTTCAGCGGATAACCCTTGAAATGTAGGTCTGATTGATGGAATTTAATAGGCGGGAAATCTGCCCTGGATGCGGCCTGACCGGTAGCAGGAGATCCTCAATCACCTGAAACGGCCTGGTCAGCCTTTCCTTTCTGCCCTGCAAAATGGAAGATCCGTTCTGTTCCCTGTTGTTGTTCTAATCCGTTTAAAAGTAAAGAAATAATTATGGCAATTCAACCTACCTATCCGGGTGTCTATGTTCAGGAAGTGCCAAGTGGCGTGCGCACCATCGTGGGGGTAAGCACCTCGGTGACTGCTTTTGTCGGTACTGCCAAAAGAGGCCCGATCAACAAACCGGTTTACATTTTCGGTTATCCCGACTTTGAAAGGAAATTCGGTGGCCTGGACAGTAGTTCGGAAATGTCTTACGCCGTCCGGCAGTTCTTTTCCAGCGGCGGAAGCCAGGCCATCATTGTTAGAGTGGCCCTCAACCCGGTAGCCGCTACCCGGCAACTGGATGATGCCACGCCGCTCTCCGCGCTGGTGGTCACGGCAGTAGATCAGGGATCTTCCGGTAACTTCATTGAGCTGGAGGTGAATTATGATACTTCAAACCCCGACAGCACCTTTAACCTGATCGTCAATTACGTATCACCCGATAATGCCTCGGAGAACCGCACCGAAACCTTCAGCAATTTGTCGATGAACAGCCAACACGCCCGTTATGTGGAGCATGTAGTCAATGGTGTATCGGAACTGGTGACCGTCAACCGCACAGCGGCGGTTGCAGGGCTGGGGGCCGGAGAAGTGTTCAGTGGGGAGGTGGCGGACGTAGCTACTTTACTGGATGCAACCCATAATAGCCTGCGTGTAGCCGTCAACGGGTCGGAGCCGGTAGCGATAACTCTCGATCCGGGAACCTACACCGGCGGAGCTAATGCAAATGCCCGTCTGGATGCCGTCTGTACTGCGATTCAAAACACAGTCACCGCCGGTAGTGGCACCAACCCCCTGCTGGCCGGATTTACCTGTGTCCGGGATGCTTCACTGGGTTTCAATCGCATCCATATGACCTCTGGTGTAGCGGGAGAAAACTCCCGGATCGAAATATTGCCCGGCCTGGGTAATGACGCCTCTGCCCGGCTGAGTCTGAGCCTCAGTAGCGGAGGGCAGCAGATCGACGCTGCCGCTGCAATACGGCCGGTTGAGATCCCGGATCATGCTTCGCTCACCGGTGGAACCCCTCCGGCCGCCGATACGAACGGACTCCCGAATCCGGGCAATAGCACCTTTCTCATCAGCATGGATAATCGCACACCTGAATTGGTGGATATCACCACAGTAGCCGCTTCCGGTAATCACGCGGCCCGTATGGCCGAGATCGCTCAGCGCATTCAGGATGCCGTGCGAGCGCTAAGGCCGACTACACCAAGTTATCGTGACTTTACTTGTGTGGTGAATGCATCCAGATTGGTATTGACCCCCGGTAGTCGCGGTGCCGGTTCTTCCGTATCAGTGTCTGCCGCTGCCGGAGACGGACTGGCGGGTACACTCAGGCTGTTGGCCGGAATTGACGGTGCCTTTAAAACGCCCGCTCCGAATATCAATCTGCAGGGTGGTAGTGAGAGCGCCTTTACCGATGCACAGGCTTATGGCGTATATATCGGCAGCCAGGTCAACCGGGAAGGGATCTATGCATTGGAAGGAGCTGATCTGTTCAACATTATGTGCCTACCCGGAGTATCCGATAGCGGCATCCTGATGGACAGCGAAGCGTACTGCCGGTCGCGTCGTGCCTTCCTCATCGTAGATGCGCCCCTGGCCGATAAAAGACCCGATCAGATCGCTTCAACTATGGCGGGGGCAGCTTTGCCCAAAAGCGACCACGCTGCGATCTATTATCCCTGGATCAAGATCGCCGATCCCCTCAATAACGGCCAGCTCCGGAATACGGCCCCCAGCGGTACCATGGCCGGCCTTTATGCCCGGATCGATTCCAACCGGGGCGTGTGGAAATCTCCGGCAGGTACCGAAGCGACGTTAACCGGCGTACAGGGCCTGGAATATACGCTGACGGACGGAGAAAACGGATTCCTCAATCCGCAGGGTGTGAATTGCCTCCGCGTATTTCCTGCACAGGGAGCCGTTTCCTGGGGTGCCCGCACGCTGGCCGGTGCTGATGCGATCGCTTCGGAATATAAATATATTGCCGTACGCCGCACGGCCCTGTTTATCGAAGAAAGCCTGTATCGCGGCCTCAAATGGGTGGTTTTCGAACCTAATGACGAACCACTCTGGGCTCAGATCCGCCTCAATGTAGGTGCCTTTATGCACAATCTTTTCCGCCAGGGGGCCTTTCAGGGAACCAAGAAAAAGGACGCTTACTTCGTGAAGTGCGATAGTGAGACCACTACCCAGAATGATATCAATCTGGGGATCGTCAATATTTGGGTGGGATTCGCACCGCTGAAACCGGCAGAGTTTGTCATCCTGTACCTGCAACAAATGACCGGGCAAATTGAAGTGTAACGCATTTTAAAATAATTCATCATGGCAAATACACAATTTGTGGTCAATGCCACTCGCTTTGACCCCTATAAAAACTTCAAATTCCGGGTGAAATGGGACGGTAAGGTCGTTGCCGGTATGAGCAAAGTAAGTACTCTCCAGCAGAGTACCCAGCCGGTAGAACACCGCGAAGGCGGCGACCCGAGCACTTCCCGTAAATCGCCCAGTACGTGGAGCTTTGAGGCCATTACTCTTGAGCGTGGGGTGACCCACGATCCGGAATTTGAGAACTGGGCCAGGCTGGTGTGGAACATCGAGGGAGATGCGGCCATGTCACTAGCCAATTTCCGAAAAGATATCACCATACAATTGCTCAATGAGCAGGGCACGGTCGTCAAGGCGTACAATGTATACCGTTGTTGGGTGTCGGAATATCAGGCCTTGCCGGAACTCGACGCCAATGGGAGTGCGGTTGCCATTGAGCGGGTGGTGTTACAGAATGAGGGCTGGGAGAGAGATGAAGCCGTAGTCGAACCCGCTGAAACCTAATCGTCAACAGCTAACGTATCATGTCGACTTACCGTTTCCCATTACATTTTACTCCCGTAGGAAAATGGGCATGCCTGCGCGAACTCTGCGGACAAGATCTGTTATCGATCCACCATACCGGGACAATTGACGCGATCCGTTTGCTGGATGGTCTGCTGGTGGAAGGGGGTGAAACCGGTATAGGCACCGGCATGGCAGCGGCTATTGCCACAGCCGACCGGGATCAATTGCTGATGGCCATCTACAAACAGGCTTTTGGCGACCGGGTGGAGACTACGATCTCCTGTGAGGTTTGCGGTGAACCAATGGATCTAAGCTTTACGCTGGATGATCTGTTCCATCATTTACGGGCAAAGGACAAGGCGGTAACTGTCCGATCTAATGAAGATGGCACTTTCCGTTTGCCCGAAGGATGCCGGTTTCGCATGCCGACGGGAGAGGATGAACGACTCGTCAGGGGGATGCCGCCGGATCAGGCTGAACAATTACTGATGGAGCGTTGCCTGCTGGAAGGAGATCCTGATAAGCATAAAGTGTCGGTTCAACAGGCAATGGATCAGATCGCTCCGGTCTTCGAGACCTCCCTACTGGTCAATTGCCCGGAATGTGGGCATAGTCAACAGTTGTATTTCGATCTACAGACTTATTTGTTGGCCAATCTGGAACTCGAAAAAGAACAACTGCCGCTGGAAGTACATCGGCTGACCATGGCTTATGGATGGAGCCATCAGGAGATCATGAGTTTACCCAGAAGCCTGCGACGCCGCTACCTATCATTGATTTTGGCAGAATATGGATAAGCATACAACAAGTCACATGGACAGTTACCTGGCGAGGATTGCCGCCCGAACGGGAAATGGGAACGATAGTGGATCATTGCTGCCCGCTCCAACGGTGTTGCCTCATCATTTTTTTCCTGGTGTATGGGGTGATCGATCAATGGATAGCGGGATAGCTCCCACGCCGGATGAGAGGATCGGTCCACCACCTTTTTCGGAAAATCCGATGGTAAAGCGAGATGCGATAACCGAAAAGCAAAGTACCTCGGTGCTGCGTCCCGTCATTCATACCGTTGCCCCGGCTGCTTTGCCCCGGAAGAAAATGGATGTGGAGGGTACTTTTATCCACCACCCCAACGAGGAAAACGGATCACAAGAATGGACCGCTCCACCCGGCGGGGATGAAGTGGTAGAAAAGACGCAGATGAAAAAATCGAAGATGGTTGCTCCATTCACTCCTTTTCGGGTAAAGCCAGTACAACTACCCGGTATCGATATTGACCGGAAGCTGCTATCCAATATACCGCAAGGACCGGAAGACCACCCGTTGTCCCCGGTATATTCAAAGGTGACTCACGAGCCGGAGCTGCCAATATCCGGGCTGAGGGGGATCAAACAAAAGCCGCTGGGCACTCCAAAGCCGGAGGTAGTCTCCCATCAAAAAATGATCACCCCCGGATTTAGGGAGGAGGTGCCGGTGCCGGTGCAGCCGGCGCGAAAACCGACTCCGCCACCGGTAAAGAAAAGAGTATCCGGTAAACTGGTGATTGGTCAGATCCGGGTAGAGATCGTACACCCAACGGCGGTGCCTCAAGTAAGAACGGTGCCTTCGCAAAACAGACAGCAGGTTCCCAGGCCCGCTAAAGCGGCTCCATCCTTTACGATGAACCGCCACCCATCGCGATTCGGTTTGGGGCAGATTTAGAAATATTATTTTAACTGCTTATAGATCATGGCCTTACTCAATTTATCCCTGGTTACCCAGGAACTTATGGATCTCATTCAGGATGCGCTCAATGGCGTGTCCTGGCCGGGTGGGGCTAATCCGGAGGTATTTCCTGAACCACCGGCTCTGATGGAAAATCCGGGAACGGGAGTGGGTATCTATATGTATCATGTTGCGGAAGATCCCCGTTACAAGAATCTGCCGCCTCCCGGCCGTGATCAGCCGCCGATCCGTTTTACGCCTATGGGCTTGAATCTGTATTACCACCTCAGTGCGCATGACGGGCAGGCGAATGATGCCGGGCAGCGAATTTTGAATGAGCAACGAATGATGGGGCTGGCCTTGAAGATGCTTCGGGATAACCCGGAGATCAATGTAGTTTCGGACCTGCCGGCGGCGGATAATAACCGGCTCCGGATCTATCTGCAGCCCATTCCTCCCAGTGAAGCCGTTAACTTCTGGACGGCCGGAGAATCTCATATCAAACTTTCAGCCTACTACGAGGTTTCTGTGGCCTTGCTCGAACCGGAGGAGACCATCATTCGCAGCGGTAGGGTGCTGTCTTACGGAGTGCAAACTTTCGTTGAAGGGGCTCCCCGGATCAATAGCAGCCGCAACAGCATAACGGTCACCTTGCCCGGTACCACTAATACCCAACAGATCGACCTGCAACCCGCGCAGGTTCCCATGAGCAACCCTTTCACACTCTCGGGAACTGGCTTTACGGGGGATAATGTGCGCCTGTTGCTGGTACATCAGAACTGGCCGGGACCGGCTCTTGCCGACCCCATCGACTGGCAAATACAAAATAGTGGTACCCGCCTGGACGCAACGGCTTTTCCGACGGCTCTGCTGCTGGACGATAATAGTCCGCTGGATGTCTTACCGGGAGTGTATGCTGCGCAGATCCGGACGGAACGCAGCCGGACATTGTCCGATGGTGAGATTAGGGTGTTCGAACATATTTCAAACAATTGTCCCTTTGCTATTGCCCCGCGTATCGATGCGGTCAGCATTCCCGACCCCGGACCGGCCCCGGCTACGATCGGCTATTTTATCGTCGATGGCTATCAATTCGAGGCCGCTGATCTGGAACTCCGGGTATATATCGGTCCAGATCGTTATTTGGAGGGCACTTTCAATAATTTGAATGCCGGAGAATTCGCCGTTAATCCGGGAAACAACGGTCAATTGCAGATCCGTCTGCCACCCGACCTGATCGGCGTAGCTAGATTGCCGCTGAGAATATTTGTAAATGGAATTGAATCGCCACCTGAATGGATACCCACAGCATAAATACGGACCTACCCGGGATCGCGGATCGCGAAGAAGTGGTAACGCCCCTGCGGAAAAATAGTACATCGGTACTTGATCTGATTGTTCGGCGTATCCGTTTGCGGTCTATACGCCGGATCGCCTGGCTCCGTAAGCTGTGGCGGGAAAACGGCAGACCGGAAGAACAAGCCATGAACCCACACCAGGCGATTGATCTGATACTGGCCGGCAATGATGATCGCCCGGCGGAAATAGCCTGGCGGCAACAGGAACCGGATCTGGCTGAGATAAACCGGGAAATTGAGTCGATCGAAGATCTGCTCGGCAAGGATCAGCAATCTTACTTTGCACATATCTGCCGGCAATTGGGGCTTAATAGCCGGGAGGCAGATATGCTCCAGGCTACCTTGGCCATTGCCGCAGAGCCGGAACTGTCCCGGGTATTTGCCTACCTGCAGGATCATTCCGGTCGCGGATATGTCACTGATGCACTGATCAATGGTTTGTTTGAAAGCGAGAGCAGGGAAATAATGAGTGCTGCCGCACCCCTGCGCATTTGGGATGCAGTGCGAAAGAAGGAGTTTGATAACGGCGAACCGGCCATGTATTCCTGCGATCCCCATCTCCTGCATCGCTTACAAGGTAAGAACAATATGGATAAAGCACTGCTCGGGATCGCTCATATTCAGTCACCGCAAGCGGCATTACCCGGCTGGCCGGTGCAGGAAGTGCTGGATGTTATTTCCCGTATCGTGAAAGATAACGCCTGGCAGCCTCTGCGTTTGGTAGTGTCAGGTTTTGCAGGCAGCGGCCGCAAGAGTTTTGCCGCTACAATTTGTGAACAGTTGAACCTGCCCCTCCTGATTATTGACCTGGATCGCGTTTCTCCAGACCACTGGCCGGAGGTGTTCATACATGCTCAAAGGCACGCTTTCCTGGAGATCAGTGCGCTGGCCTGGGTCGGAGCTGCCGACTGGAAACAATGGAAATGGCCTAAGATCATCTCGCCTTTTCAGCTGCAGTTTATCATCTGTGAACCCGGCATTCACGTGCCGGTCCAGGAAGGTATTGTCGATCACCAGGTGGAAATGCCTGGTTTTACGATTGAAGAACGCCGGCAAATATGGGATCGTTTTTTGCCGCAGTCAGAGGATTGGCCCCCTGAAGAGCGGGAGGATCTGATCCGTCGATTTCAGGTCACCATCGGGCAGATGAGTGCACTGGCCCGGCGTTCGGTGTGCCGCCCGGAAGAAGTAACGGCTTATCTGGGTGGGGCTTCCCGGCACCGGCTGGGAGAATTGGCCGAACACCTGGCCTGTCCCTTCCACTGGGAGGATCTGATCCTCAACGATTGGTTAAAAAGCTATCTGTCTGATTTCATCTTTGAAGCCAGAGAGCGGGAAATGATCTGGGAGGATCAGCAGGTATCCCGCCTGTTTCCACGCGGCAAAGGCCTGATCGCTTTGTTTTCCGGCCCGCCGGGTACCGGAAAGACCATGGCCGCCCAGGTAGTGGCATCCTGCCTTCGCCTGGAATTGTATCGCATCGATCTTTCGGGAGTGGTAAGTAAGTACGTCGGCGAAACTTCTAAAAACCTGGAGCGCATACTGTCCAGAGCCCGACACATTAATGCGGTGCTGTTATTCGATGAAGCGGACGCACTTTTTGGGAAGCGAACGGAGATCAAAGATGCGCACGACCGCTACGCCAATACGGATACCAATTATCTGTTGCAGGCCATTGAGAACTATTCCGGCATTGCCATTCTGGCCACTAACAAAAAATCCAACATCGATTCCGGGTTTATTCGCCGCCTGCGCTTCGTACTGGAGTTCCCCAAACCTGATAAAGCCCAGCGGCTACAGCTTTGGCGACATCTCGTGGGAGCACTGGCGGGGGAACAGCGGCTGCTTGCCCTGCAACCCCATCTCGAAAAGGTTGCCGAGTGGGTAGATCTGAATGGGGCACAGATAAAGTTTGCCTTACTCTCGGCGCTGTTCCTGAGCAGACGGGAAGGGGTTGATCTGAATATGCATCATCTGGTGGGAGGCCTGGAACGGGAACTGGTCAAAGAAGGGCGTGGCCTAAAACCGGAATTGAAGCGAAAATTTGATACAAGTTTAAGCGAATGATTGAAATAAAGAACCTGTTGCTGCGCCTGCCGGATATGGATGCTGATGCCGGCCGTGAAATTGCCGAACTGGTAGGGCATCGTATTGCCGAACTGTTGCCGCCGCCGCACCAAAACCGGTATATCGAACTGATGGATCTGCAACTGACCCTGTCTGCCGGACTGGATCGGGGGCAGATGGTTGAGCGTATTGCCGGGGCCATTGTCGGTAAGGTTCAGAGTGGTTACGCACCGGCCGGGCCGGTGCAAAAGGGCCCGGCTTCACGTGATCCTGCAAATTCTATAGAAAATAGCTGATTATGCCGAACGGATATTCACGAAGTCCCAAGCTGTTGAAGGGTGCCCTGATTGAGTTTTCGGAGCGATTTCTCGGGCCGATACCCAATGTGATCGCTTTTCAGTACAATCCGGAAACTATGGTACGGAATCTGGAAGTATGGCAGCCGCCCGGTGCCAACAGTCAGACCTCAGGCGTATCGTCGACCGCCCAGCCGCAAGATCCGCCGGAGACCTTTTCCCTTCAGCTCGAGCTGGATGCTACGGATGCACTGGAAGAGCCTGCCAGCCATCCCGTAGCTGTTGTTTCGGGAGTAGCGGACCGCCTGGCGGCCATGGAGATGCTGTTGTATCCGCAGGAAGAAAGCCTGCTCGGCGGTTTGCTCGGCTCTGTGACCGGCTCGCTTAGCGTAGGTGGCGGTAGTCTTGGTATCGGTGGTGGCATCGGTGGCGCTCCCGTTCCCCGGGGCACTGTTCCGGTCGTATTATTTGTTTGGGGGCCGGGAAGGATCATTCCTGTTCGCCTGACGAGTTTTTCAGTGGAAGAGCAGGCCTACTCTCCGACGCTTTTCCCCATCCGGGCGAAGGTAAGCATCGGGCTTAAAGTACTGACCAAACATGATTTTTGCAGCACTGATAAATTGAGTGAGAAACTGGCGGTTTTTGCTTACGAATACACCCGCAAACAAAAACAGGTGCTGGCTGCTGCCAATATCGCCAATACAGTAGAATCGATCCTGGGCTTATTGCCCTTCTAAAATTTTCTGATATGTTCAATGAAAAAAGTCGCTATAAAGATTTGGAAACTTATGAAGTGACCGACCATCGCGGGCGCGTGGTGCCGGTTGTACCCGTTCCAGATCCGCCGATACAGGTCATACAGGGTTACCATCTGTTGCGCCAGGGACAACGACCGGACCACCTGGCCGCCCAGTATCTGGACGACGGAGCCGGCTTCTGGCGCATTTGTGAAGCGAATGAAACGATGTTGCCCGAGTCGTTGAGTGAAGCAACTGAAATAGCAATACCCTATAAAAACCGGTAAATGGGACTCAATACGCTGATCATGGTCAATAATCTGCCGGACCCGGAGATGGATCTGGCCGATCGAATCGAGGTTACGGAAAGGATGGACCAGTCGGTCGCCTTCTCGATACACTATTCGGTCGATGTCTGTGGGGGCGATGTCTCGCGGCTGCGGGAGAGTAGGTTTGATCCGGACACTACCATTACGATCCTGGTTCCTGAAGAGAACAATCTGATGAATTGCCTGGTCAAAGGACCGGTCAACAGCCAGCAGATCCATCTGGAACACGGCGGCGCCGGTTCCTGGATGCAGGTAGGAGGAGCCGACACCAGCATTATCATGGGCAGAGAATTCAGGTCGGATATCTGGAACAGCCTGACCGATAGCGAAGTGGTCATGGCTATTGCCAGCCGACCGGAGTATCGCCTGATTCCAGATGCGGAACGCACCAATACACGGCATCTGGAGATGGCGCATGTACTGGTACAGCGGAGTAACGATCTGCAGTTTGTACGCAGGCTGGCCCGTCGCAACGGTTTTCACTTCTGGGTCAGCTGCAATCCGCTGGGCATCGAAACAGCTCATTTTAAAAAACCGGAACTCAATGGTAGTCCGGTGGTGGATCTGGTCATCAATCAGGATGGCTGCAATATGCAAAACCTGGCCATCCGCTGGGACACGGAGCGACCGACTACGGTGGAAAACCGGCAATTAGATATGAGTAATAAAAATAGTTTGAACCACGGCACCAGTACACAGGTACAGAATGTGCTGGGAGGTCGGAGCTTAAGACAGATCCAGGGGCTCGGAGTCCATTCCACCCATATTGCGGTGCCTTCTGATAATGGGAATATTTCCGGAAGCGAAGCCGTATTGATGGAGGCTGACTGGTTCATCAATGCTAGTTGCCGGACAACCTATCGCCAGATCAAGAAGGTGATCCATCTGTATGATATCATCAATGTGGTTGGCGCGGGGAGCCGGCATAGTGGAAAATATATGGTGTCGGGGGTTAGGCATACCATCGACGAAACAGCGCATCAAATGGAAATTGAGTTGATCCGGAACGGCTGGGATTAATTCCCGCCCGGATACCGAAAACTAAGCAATCACAAGTAAAAGCATATGCAGGTTAGCAACGATAATATAACCGATCAATTACTGGAATACGTACGTAATCGCTATTTCGGTAAATACCGGGGTACCGTTACGGACAATAACGATCTGCCGGTGCAGCGGGGTCGGGTCAAGGTGCAGGTGCCGGCGGTGTACGGTGAAGAACTGGAAGTATGGGCTATGCCTTGTTTGCCCTACACGGGTGATGGAGTTGGTATGTATACCATTCCGGCAGTGGGAGCCGGCGTCTGGGTAGAATTTGAAGGTGGAGATCCTTCTTTCCCCATCTGGACCGGAGGGTTTTGGGCGGACAATGAAGTGCCGCAAAACGAACAGAATAGCCCTACCCGGCCGAATCTTAAAATCATCCGTTCCGAACAGGGCCTGATGGTCAGTATGGATGATGAGGCCCAGGTGCTTACCCTCAGTGATGATAATGGCAGTAACATCATGACCTTCGAGATCATGCAGGGCAAGGTCACGGTGAAAGGCAATATCAAAGTAGTAGTGGAGGCACCGCAGATAGAACTGGTCGAAAATGCGACCCATCCGGTAGTATTCGGCGATGAACTGATGAGTTATCTCAATCAACTGGTGCAGCTCTACAATTCACACATGCATCCCGGTGAACTGGCACTGGGCGCTTTTCCGGTTACTCCGGCGCCGCCCGTCCCACTATTCACCCCACCGACACCGAGTTTAATTTCAACCAAAGTAAAAGCTGGATAATATGGCATTCCTGAAAGCAGGTACGAAAGATCCAAATCACTCCTACGCCGATAGTATGGCGCAAGATATGGAAGAAGCCTTCAAGGCAGAATGGAAATACATCATGGGCAGCGATCCCGCTCCTGTAGTAGACCAACAGCTCCAGTTGATGTTTATCGCTGTGGCCCAGGGTGTGATCAGGCATCTGAAAAATAATATAACAGCCATAACGGTAGATGTAAGAGATACCTCCGGTAATAGTGATGCAAACCGAGAACTCAAAGCGGTAAAGACCACCGGGAAACTTTATTAAGCATTAAAAATAAAGAATATGGCCACGCAGATAAAGAGCATCCATTATCCATTTGCCATCGACCGGGGCAAACGCATCCTGGCCGAGGAAAATGAATACGCCGAGCACGTTGAACAGATGATCATTCAATTACTTTTTACCAATCCGGGCGAACGCATCAACCGGCCGACCTTTGGTTGCGGATTGCGGCGAATGGTATTTGCTCCTAATAGTACAGCTACGGCCAATCTGCTACAGGTCACGATCTATCAGGCTTTGGAGGAATGGTTGGGCAGTCTGATCAGTGCCGAAGAAGTCAAGGTGGACGCCATTGATGAAAAACTCATCGTAGGCATCACTTATATTCTAAAAGCCCGGCAGGAACGCCGGTACTTAAACCTCGAAACGAGCTTATGACACCTGCACCGGATCGATTACAGGAATTAGTTGGACAGGACCAGGTAGCCGGTATGGATTTCGTATACGTCTACGAAGATCAGGTTCGTCTGGATATTTATTTCCATCCGCTGACGGCAATACCGGCAGATCCGAACCCGCTTAATGTCAATCCGCTGGTGGGCAATGTTTTGGCCGGACAGATCCGCATTTATTGCCCCGAGACTGGAGAAACGATCAGTGATGTAAGCCTGCGTACGTTGCCTTCTCCTACTTCCTGGTCAGCTGTTGATGATCGTGCGGTGCTGCATATCCAGACACCGGCGCCGGGTGGATTTACCAACTACCGGCTCTTCATTGATTCGCCAGATATCGATCCTTACTACAACAACATATTATTCAGGTTTAAGGCTAATTGCCCGAGTGATCTGGACTGTGCGCCGCCACCACATGAATGCCCGCCGGAAGAGCTCGTAGATTTTCCGGTAGATTACCGGGCGCGTGACTTTTGGAGCTATCGTCGAGCCCTGCTCGATTTCGCGTCGTTGCGGTATCCGGACTGGAACGACCGCCTGGAGGCGGATGCCGGTATTATGCTCGTGGAAGTAATGAGTGCGCTGGGCGATGAACTGGCTTATTATCAGGACCGCATCGGCCGGGAAGCCTACCTGGAAACCGCTACCCAAAGACGTTCGGTTCGTCGGCATGCCCGTCTGGTCGACTACAATGTACACGATGGCCTGGGCGCTTTTACCTGGTTGGATTTTACCGTGGTCCCCCCCGGGGGAATCGGTCAGCAGGTACCTGCCGGAATGGACGTCTACGCTTTATCCGATAATGGCCGGGCGGTCTATTTTGAAGTAGGTAGAGGCATGGAGGAGACGGTAGCCGGTAAGCTATTCCCGGTAGACTTCAATAACAATGCCTTCGATCCGCATATCTGGGATGAAGATGATGTTTGCCTGCCGGTCGGGGCTACGGAAATGTACATCGCCGGACATCAGGAGGGGAACCTTACCCCCTTCGACGATCTGCCGCCCGGGAAGGCTCCGGGTAAATGGGTGTTGATTAAAACTACTCCCGACGATCCGGCTATCCCGGCCCGCGATCATATGGTGCGGCTCATACAGGCTACAAATACCCAGGACCCGGTATTCAATACTGCGATCACCCATCTGATTTGGGAGGAGGCACAGGCCCTGCCTTTCGAGATGAACATGAGTTTTATGCAGGTTAGGGGCAACCTGGTGCCGGCCACTGCCGGACGCATGACTGAGCAATTATTCGTAGTAGGGGAAGATCCGGGAAATCTGCCCATTCCGCCAACGGAACGAGCACAACTGGAGCGGGCGGTAGAGCGGCAGGGACGCGACCAAACGCTGACCTATTTATACAGTTTGCCGGGATCGGACCAGACTTTGCTGGTCTGGCTGGGAGAGGATACTAGCCATGCAGTCCCGGAAGTCCGTCTTACTGAAGTCGTCTATAATGTGGTAAGCGGGGAGTGGGATGAAGTGAATGAATGGGACTGGCGGCGCTCCCTGATCGGTGTTGTTTCCTCTCAGGGGCAGGATGATGATTATACCCTCGATGACGGGAGTTGGAAAAGGGTAGTGGGCTATCAGCGCAACGGCGAAGAGATCGTACACAAGGATTATACATCCAATGCCGGGAAAACGATCCGCTTCGGCGACGGAGAATTTGGATTGGTACCCGAAAAAGAAGCTGTATTTAAAGTGCAGTTCCGTCTAGGAGGGGGCGAGGCGGCAAATGTGGCAGCTGATACCCTCACGCAATTCGATACATCAGCTTTCCCTTTCGTAGCATCGGTTACCAATCCGCTGACAGCCATCGAGGGCGTCGATCCGGAACCCTTGCGGGAAGTCCGGCAGCTGGCTTCAGAAGCATTTCGTGCTATTACCTACCGGGCAGTACGCCCGGAGGATTATGCAGAAGCAGTAGAACGCTTACCCCAGGTGCAGCGCGCCGGTGCCTCCTTCCGCTGGACCGGTAGTTGGTTATCCGCCTTTGTCACTCCTGATCTTCAGGGCACAGTGACGATTTCTGAAGAGAACCGCAGTATTCTCACCCGTCAGCTGGACCGATTCCGGCAGGCGGGAAGGGAGGCTCATCTACTCGATCCGATATACGTCAGTATAGACCTGGTGATCACCATCTGTGTGTCACCGCATGCCTATCCCGGAGAGGTCAAGGAAATGGTATTGGAGAAGCTATTTGGTAAAGGAGGTGTTCGGCTGAAACCCGGATATTTCTCACCGGACAACTACACCTTCGGCACGGTACTGGATAGATCCACTCTGGAAGCGACGATTCAGTCAGTTAGTGGTGTGCAGGCAGTGGAAAGGATCACTATTGCCCGGCGGGGATGGTTCAAGGAACGGCTTTTCAAAGAATGGGTTTACGAGCCGGGCAAGAACGCTATCATCCGTATTGATAATGACCCTCGTTATCCGGAGCGGGGTACTGTTAAACTTAAAATGAAAGGAGGCGCATGAGTTGTTTATGTGAAAAATATAATCTGGCCGGCGAATCACAGGCTTGTCCCTGTGACGAATTTGTCTTTCCCGTGCCGCTCAATATACCTGCCGGACTGGACCACCTGCCCCGGCAGATCGCAGTTTTCCCGGAGTTCAGGCGAGCCATGCTGGCGGCGACCCGCGCACCGGTTGGTCAACATCCGCTGGAAGAGTGGCGGGCAAGAGCAAAAGATGATCTCGGCATTATGCTCCTGGAAATGTGGGCGTATATCTGTGATAACCTCAGCTTTTACGATGAAGTTATTGCTCAGGAGGCTTACCTCCGAACTGCTTTTCGACGGCCCTCTCTCCGCCGTTTGGTCGATCTGCTTGGGTATCTGCCGGTGCCGGCCGTGGCGGCCCGGGCGGAACTGGCAGCTTTGGCTGATGGCCGGAATCTGGTGAAGCTCCCGGTAGGAACGGCATTTCGTTCAAAGGGCTTCGATGATGAAGCACCTCAGGTTTTTGAATTGGATAAAGAAGCGGTGATCCATCCGCTCACTAACAACTGGAATATAGAAGCACCGCACCCCGGCATTATTTTAAAGGCGAATCCCCAAAGCTTATTGATTCAACCCACAACGGCCATTGGGGAAGGTAGCCGCTTACTGATTATCGATACGGAGAATGCCGGTCAAAACCAGGTCGCTACTGTTTCTGTGGTTACACCTCATCTGGGAGCTGACGGAAAGAACTATACCAGCGTCGTTTTTAAGCAGGCGTTGACTTTATCGGCCGGTACCACTTTGGATCATTTAAAAGTCTTCGCAGCAACGCAGAGGGCAGCCCTCTATACCATTAGCGGTAACGCTATTTCTTCCAGTGAACTGGAAGTGACGCTGGATAAGCAATACCAGCAGATGCACGCCGGAGACTATATACTGATCACCAGGGCGGGAAAAAACCGTTGGTACGAACTGACTGCAGTTGAAGAAACCATGAAAACGCCTATCTCAAATCCTACGATCGAGATCAATCAGAGTACTTTCAAATTGACACCGATCAAAGTACCGGTCAGCAAGATCACGCTGGATGTTTCGCTCAATGATACCGATCGCCTGGCAGGAGATACTGCCAATTGGGGAAATAGCATAGCTTCTGAGCTGACGGTACATTATCATATGGTAACGGCGGGAAAAGTTGTGGATGAAGCAAAGACTACATTAATTACCGGAGACGAACTCCGCTTTACCGGACGGATAGAAAAGCCGGCGGACGGCCACCAACCTGAAGAATTCTTTTTGCAAGACAAAAATAAGGAAGGCTTATTACTGAAGGGCGAGGTGGATTTTACCGCAAAACAGCTGAAGCTGGATCAGGGACAGGAGGCTGTATGGCCGAACTCGCTGGAAATGACCTTGCCCGTTGAGGCCTTTGGCAATGTGATCCGGATCGTCAGAGGGGAAAGCGTAGATGGAGAGATCATCGGAAGTGGTGATGCCGCTACTCCGAGCCAGGCCTTCAAACTTAAAAAGAAGCCACTGACTTATCTGCCTGCCCCTACTGCGGAGAACGATAGCGGGGTCATTAATACCCTGCGGATTTATGTCAATGGAGTGCTCTGGCGCGAAACTTCCAGTTTTTTCGGCATGGGGCCGGAGGATCAGGTCTATATCGTGCGACAGGATGATGAAGATGAATCTATTGTGACTTTTGGTGACGGAGAACGTGGACAGCGCTTACCTTCGGGTACGGATAATATCAAAGCCTGGTATCGCTTCGGAGCCGGAGCTGCAGCTCCACCTGCCGACTCTATTACACAGATATCTAAACCGGCGGAAGGATTGCGTTCCGTCAAAAATCCTTTACCCGCTTACGGTGGCGCTGAGGCCGAAACCGCCGATGAAATGCAAACTAATGCGCCCCGATCCATACTCACTTTGGGAAGGGCTGTTTCCATCCAGGATATGGAAGCCATTGCTCTGGCCGTGGCCGGTGTTCGGGTAGTACAATCTGGATGGTACTGGGATGGCATCCAACAACGCCCGGTCGTCAAGATCTGGTATGTGGGAGCGGCTAATCTCCGGGAGATCGTCACTAAAAGATTACGTAACCTATCTGATCCTTCGACGCCATTCGGTGTGGAAATGGCCGCACCTCAAAAAGTCGATCTGTCTATCGATGTTCAGATCGATCCTCGCTACCTGGAAGAGCAGGTCTTGGCCGCTGTCTACGACCTGTTGATGCAACCTGGAATAGGGATGCTCCTGCCCGAAAAATTATTGATCGGCAGGCCGCTTTACCGGAGTCGCATTTTCGAAACCGTACTTCGGGCAGAGGGCGTAACGGGAATTAGAAACATACAATGGAACCAGCAGGAATTCAAGGATTTTGCAAAAGCACCCGGAGCAGGTAAGTATTTTGATTTTGAGAACGGCAACCTTCTCATTAACGGAAATTCTTTCGCCACATGAATACATTAGCAGCAGATCGGTTCGAAGTCTATTTCGCGGAGAAGATGTGGGAAATGATTCCCGCCATCTACCGGCATGAGGACGGCCTGGCCACCAATCCGAATCCAGGTGTACTGCGGCGGTTGATCGAAATTATGGCTGAACAGGCTGCCCTGTTGCGTCGTAGTCACGACAGCCTCTGGGATGATCAATTCATCGAACTGTGCAACGATTGGGCGGTTCCCTATATTGCTGATCTGCTCGGCACGCGCCTGATTTCCGCTCAGAATAAACGCGGTCGCCGCATAGATGTGGCGAAGACCGTGTATTATCGCCGTCGTAAAGGGACTCCCCGGGTACTGGAGGAATTGATCAGCGATATCGCCGGCTGGGATGGAAAGCTGGTCGAGAACTTTTTGCGCCTGGCCCGGACTCGTCACGGCCTTGATCCCGCACCGGCACCATTGGCCGGTCGCTTTTCGAGCACCCAACCCGGCGGATGGGCTGATCTGCGGCAGCAGTCGGCCAGCGAATTGGCGGGCGGTCCCTTCGATGAGTATTTTCACACGGCCGATATGCGCCGGCACCGGGGGCAGCGCGGACGCTACGGTATCCCCAAACTGGCTTTTCATCTCTTTCGCCTGACGGCCTTCAAAATATTGGATTCCACTCCTTTTAGTTTAGGTAATGGCCTGCATTTCACCTTCGACCCTTCGGGACGTGATATACCATTATTCATTCGCCGCAACCGTCCGGAGGATTGGGACAATTGGCATTCCGCTAGGGAATGGGAACTGCCGGGCCCGATGCGTTGCCGCTTGTTGGGACACGAAGAATATCTGATCAAAGAGAGCCTGGTGCAAAGCCTGATCAATGATCACGGCCTGACCAATTCGGGGGCCGATGATCTCCGGCTTTTTGTCAATCAGCGCTTTCGCAATGAAGGCCGCCTGCGAACCAGTCTGCGCTCTGCCTCCAGCAATGTAGAGCTGTTTACCGATACGATATTGCTACCATTGTTGCACGGCGCTCTGGTGGATGATTGCGGTAAAAGCGTACTGCTGGAAGATCCCACCGATCCCGGAGATGAAGCTTCTGTGTATGTGAACGCCGGACCTCCGGAGGGGATAGTGCCTCCGGAGCAGGTGCAGGCCGGTCAACTGGCCGATTGGGCCGGTAATGCTCAGGAGGAAACGCGCCTGATCATAGATCCGGAACGCGGCCGACTGCTTTTCCGGGGCGATCCCGTCGATGAAGATGATATAGTCATGATGTACCATTATGGCTTTCCCGGCCATATTGGGGCTGGTACTTTTCCCAGAGCGGAGGTGGAAAAATGCAACCCTACCATGCCCGAACTTACCGGAGGGCAGGACATCACCTTAGCCCATATTACGGATGATGCAGTGGTAAATGAAGTGGTGCAGATCAGCGACAGCAAGACCTATACTCCCATTGTGGATATTACTACTATTCAGGATCTGACCCTACAGGCTGCCAATCACGAAAGACCTTACATCCGCCTGGCCGCCCCCTGGCAGTTAAGCACCGACGGTCTTGAAGATGCGCAACTGGTATTGGATGGTCTGTGGATCGGCGGAGATGGTCAAAGAGAGGTCATCCTGGAGGGAGATTATGAATGCGTAGTGATCCGCAATTGTACACTGGATCCGGGCGGCGATACCGACGCCCTGGGAAATACGATCTTCCCGTTGCCATTGGTGATCCGGGGGCAAATTGAAAACCTCTACGTCATTTCCAGCATTACCGGCCCCATCTACACCGAGGCCGGAGGATTGGTAGAGCAATTGACGATCGAAGATTCGATCGTGCAATCCGTTGACAGTACGGTCCCTGCTTTGAGCTTCACCAATGGCGAGGTCATCATGAACCGGGTAACGGTATTCGGTAGCATTGATGTACACCGGCTACAGGCTTCCGAGACCCTCCTTTCTGCGCTCTCCACTGTGCAGGACACCCAAAGCGGGTGCTTCCGTTTCAGTGCTGCCCCTTCGGATAGCCGCCTTCCGAGAGCATACGAATCCTTTCTGTTTGAAAAGGATACCAATCATTGGTTCAGCTCCCGGAAATTTGGTCAACCCACCTACGGGCAGTTAAGTGAAACGGCCCCGGTGGATCTGCAGCGGGGGGCAGAAAACGGATCGGAGATCGGCGCTTATAACTATTTGATCAACCCCATAAAGCGGGATAGCTTACAGGCCAAGATAGAAGAATATATGCCTTTTGGTTTGATCCCCATTTTTATTAACGAAGTATAGGAAAACAAAGTACCATGGGAGCATTCGATATATCTCGTAATTCATTCGATCCGCGGAAACACTACGCCAGTGTACGTATGCAGCAGGGGCGTGTCGTTACGGACGATGACTGGAATGAAAATGAACGCATCGAAAATGAGGAGCGCAGGCGCTCGCGGGTAGATATCATCGGTCCGTACGGTAGTCCTGACCAGGGATTCCGGATCGTCAATCCGCACATTGCCGGCGGATTTATCGATTTTCAGATACTCCCCGGCAGCTTTCACCTGGGAGGATTGCGCCTGGAACTGACTGCAATGCCTGCCGTTTTGCCGTCTTTTCGTTTGCAGAAAGACTGGTTGCAGCAAGCGACCGATCTCCATCCGGCTCCGGCATTGGCACCTGGAGAGGAGCGTTTTGATCTGGTATTTCTCGAAGCCTGGCAACAGGCGGTAAGTGCCGTGGAAGACGAAGAATTACTGGAAAAAGCATTGGGCGGCCCAGATACCTGTACACGTATTCGTACCATGCGACGGGTGCATGTTTTCGAGGATACGGGCTTCCCGGATTGCCCGCGTTCCTGGCAACGTCTGCAGGAAAGTTGGGCAAATGATCGGCTCGGTACCCTGACTGACGAACACGAACGCTTTTCCGATGCCTTGCTGACTGTGACTTATACACCGGATGGCGCTTCGGACGATCTTTGTTCTCCTTCGATCACCGGTGGTTATCTGGGCGCAGAAAATCAGGCCATCAGGGTACAATTGACCGACCACGAACATTTTACCTGGGGTTTTGACAATGCAGCACCGTTATACCGGGTAACAGCCTCGGCTGTCGGCGATACAATCACTATGCTGACCAAGCCCAAAGATCATCATCATTGGCCCCTGGCCGGACAGATAATAGAGATCATCCCCTGGTCTGCCGTGCTGCCCAATGGCGAGAAAGTAGCCGAAGTTAGCGGGCACCTGAGCAAAGTTGCTGCCTCTTTTGACCCGGATTCCTGCGAGTTGACCCTGACCACACCGCTGCCGGCAGGCTTTGGAGAAGCCTGGAAAAATCGCAGCGACAATGCCTCCTTACAGAATCAAACCCCAGCGGAATATTTTTACCTGCGGGTTTGGAATCGCGGTACCGACCTTAGCTCCGATCCGGAGATCCAATTTACTCCCGGCAATCCCGAAGCACTGGGGAACACCGGTTTGGTGGTGACCATAGACGGTCCGGCCCGGGTGAAGCATGATTACTGGGTGATCGCCGCCCGGCCGGAAACCCCCGATCAGGTGGTGCCCTGGCGGCTGGAAACGGGAATGCAGCCGCACGGTATTCGTCGTTTCTACGCTCCATTGGCCGTCATTCGCTGGTACAATACAGGCAGTGGTGTAGAGGGAGAACCGATCCGGGATTGCCGGAAGACATTTCGGCCATTGACGCAACTGGAAAGCTGCTGTACCTATCATGTGGGGGACGGTTTTCACAGCCATGGCGATTTCAATTCAATCGAGGAAGCACTGCAAAATCTGCCTTCGGAAGGAGGGAAGATCTGTGTATTGCCCGGAGAACACGTCGCTAATGTCGATATCCTCAATCGGACGCAGATACGGATCAGTGGATGCGGGGAGCGAAGCGTGATCCGGCCACGACCCGGAGCCCTGGATCAGCCGATCTTCCGGATATCTTCCTCCAGCAAGATCCAGCTGGACAACCTTTCCATGGTTACTACTTCCGGAATAGCGGTGCAAGTGCTTGATGGCGTCAATGCAAACGAGGAATCCCGACAGATTACGATCAGAGAGAACTGGATATTGGCCTGTGTAAATGCCATCAGGATCCGGGTGCGGGAAGATATTGGAGGAAATAACGATATATACATCGGATACAACCGTATCGGAATGATCGATAAGGTGGATGGTGGCGTGGCAATTTTCAGTATTGCGGATGGCGTTTTTATCGAGCGAAACCGGATTGTCGTAGTACCACCGCCCGATCCTGACAACCCGGATGATCCCCGGGATAATGACGAACCGCCGGGTGGTTTTTTTGATCCTTGTATTGATCCCCAAAACTATTACCTACTGGATTTTCCGCTGCAACTATACCTGAAGTGGATCTTTACCTACGTGATGAACGTCTTTATCTCCAATCAGCGACCGATCACGTACCGGACCGAAGGAGGTATCCAGATCGGTGGCAGCTCCGAGCGGGTCCGCATTCTCGAAAATGTGATCATCGGCGGAGCGGGAGACGGTATTAAACTGGGGCATTTGCCGCAGGTAAACGCAGTACCGATAGATGATAATTTCGCGTATTACAACAAAGCCAAGATCGTTAACCGGTTTCCCACCGATACCGTGGAGGCGGCCGTGCGGAATGAATTTTCGAACTTCATTTACGAAATCAGTATCGAGGGGAATCATATCGATCATATGGGGTTATCCGGTATCGGAGTAGTGACCTATTTCAGTCGGCAGAAGGTGCAGTTGATCATCAGTGTAGAAGGGGCTGATATTCACCGGAATTTCATTACCCGTTGTGCCCACCAGATCCCCGACATCCCCGATGATATGGTAAACGAAGTGGGTTACGGAGGGATCGCTTTTAGCGATGCCGAACAGATTGTGATCTCGGAAAACCGCATCGAAGATAACGGGAATAGCCAGTTGGAGCCGGTATGCGGCATCTTTTTCCTCTACGGTGAAAAGATCGACATCTCCAACAACCGGATACTCAATAACGGCCCCCAACTGGCCGATAACGATGCACTCGAACGCGGTCTGCGCGGAGGGATCGTAGTGCGGAATGCTTTTAAAGAGGTTAGAACCCGTGCTGTTGCAAATACGGAAATTGTGGCGCCGGACGGAGTGCCTGCGGTTAAGGTACACGACAACATTGTCACCCAGCCCGCCGGGCAGGCCTTGTACATTAAGGCTTTGGGCCCGGTGTCGGTAGTAGGCAATCAACTGACCACCCAGGGGGCAGACTATCGGGTCAATCCCGCTTCCTCGCTGGCCGGATGCGTTTTTATCTTCAATCTGGGTATCGCTCAGGAACTGTTCTGGTTGATCTTGATCAACAGTTTGAAAGACCTGACCAAACTGAATGTCGCCGATCAGGCAGGCAGGGCTCCGGTCAATTCGCTGGCGGCTCCCACCCAGGCACCTGATAATAATCTGGTCAACCGGGTACTATACTGGCCATCGGGTGAGGTCTTGTTTTCCAATAATCAGGTCACGCTTGATCTGCGGGAAGAGGCCGTTAATATCGTTTTCAGTTCTCAACTGATCATCTCGCTGGATGATGTGGCTTACTCCGGTAATCAGGCCCAGTGCATATCACTGGTCGATATACTGCTGACCAATGCTGCTATCTTGGCCTTCTCTATTCGCGCCAACGATAATCGCTTTGAAGATGCTCAACTGTTTGATCTAATCCGTGGTGACAATAGTGCTACGCTCTATTCTCTGATCTCGATCGGTTTAATGAATACGGCGATTGGCAATCAAGCCACCCATTGTTTGCTGGTACTTGGAAATATGGTTACCCCGGCGCAACTGCTAAATAGCAGTAATATGGTGTTGATCGGCCGGCAATGCCGGGAAAGAGGACTGTTCCTGCAATCCGGTCTGGGCATCAAAGAGGCTCCGGTGACACCGGTGGTAGGATAAGCCTTTATCTAACAATATCGAAATAGAAATATCATGGCACGAAAACAGATCTCTAACGAGGAAGCCTTAGATCGGATAAACGGCGCTTACGATCAACTGGAAAGCCACCGGATCGACGGCCTGGAGGAGTTGCATCTGACCCGGGATGTTAAAATGCAGGCTCAGACTAAAGAGCGAGAAAGACTGGTAAGCAAATACGGAAAGGATCATCCACGGGTAAAAAAAATAGACCAGAGCCTGAAGACTCAGCAAGGACTGCAGCCCGTGATGGAAACCCAGGTGGCTTACTTACGCAAGAAGATATCTCCGATCGGAGTGAATGCCTGGCGGGTACAGGGGCGTGTACTGAAATCTGACCGGATCACGCCGGTGGAGAAAGTAACAGTCTCGCTTTTCGATGAGCAAGGCAACTGGATCCGGCAACTGGGATACGACTGTACGGATGCAAAAGGTTTGTATCAGATCACCTATGACCCGGACAAAAATACAGCTACCGGGATTGCAGGCTGGAACGGTGACGTCAAAGAAGGCCCGAAACTCTATCTGACCGTGACCAACAGTGAGCAGGCGATCCTGCACAGGGAGGAAAAGCCGGTGATCCCAGCCCCCGGACAGGTTGATGTCCGTGATATAGTATTGTCTGAGGAAGCCTGTGCGCCACCAGTAGTAGAAGACGGCCCGGGAGGAGATCTGTCGCCCGGTGGTGATGAACCTTCTGATCCGGCAGGCAGGGAGATTTTCCTGGCCTCGGGTAAATTGATCGATAATAAGTCCAATACACCCCTGGCAGGCATGACGGTGCAGTTGTTGGACACCAAGGAGACCTATACCGGGCAACTGGGAAGCACCACCACGGATGAAGAGGGATACTTTGAGTTCCGCTACGCCATCGATGATATACAGGAAGTATTGAAGAACAAGCCGGATATTTTGGTCATGGTGACAGATTCGGATGGGAAGACGCTATACCGTTCGCGCAAAGCCTTTAAGCCTTATACAGAACA
>JAGQXH010000290.1 GCA_020436695.1 Lewinella sp.
AGTCAGAGGGGCTGAGCTAAGGCAAACCAAACATTATTTTTTATCAAAATCACTGGTTGGACTTTTTACACAACCCCTTAGCAAGGCCGGAAAAGAAAATAAAGTAGTGCGTAAAAAATCAAATTTAATAGTTGCGCGAATTAACAGGATGTTGTATTTTTGCGATCCCTTATGGGAAATGGCGCGGTAGCTCAGCTGGTTAGAGCGCATGATTCATAATCATGAGGTCGGCAGTTCAAGCCTGCCTCGCGCTACGATGAAAATCAGGAAGTTATGCCGACTCAATCGAGTCGGCATTTTTATTGTTCGAACATTGTTCAAACAAAGGCACTTTTACATTCCTAAACGAAATCATTTTTCTCCTTCACTAACAATGACGTAATCGCCTTTGGGATAGGACTTTAGCAACGCCTCTAAGCAGTCTTCTCGATCTTCACCCGCAACATCATGTTGCCCTTTTACGGAATAGTGTTTTACTGAAATCACATACATAGTCATACTATTTTTCGGTTAATAGATAAGGATGATAATGAAAAAACTCCTACCCCAATTGCAATCGTTCCCATTTGGGGGCTTTTAACATTTGATCATCGCTGCATGGCAAGTCTCTTTTTAGTAAACCAGCTATTTCTATTTTACATTTCTAGATTGCGTATATTTGTTAAATGCCTGAGTTTGGAAATACCCTGAATGTGATCTGTCTGGAATCCGAGGCTTTCTACGCTTTAGTTGAAGAGGTGGTGGAGCGCATGTCGGACAAGACCCCTGCCCCGTTGGATAAGTGGATCAGCGACGAGGAAGCCTTGCGGATGCTCCGTGTAACTTCGCGTACTACCTTGCAAAAACTCAGAGATGAAGGGGCTATTAGGTTTACGCAACCGACCAGAAAATTGATTCTTTATGATCGGGATTCCATCCTCGAATATCTGGAAGCCCACGCTAAAGATACTTTTTGATAGATGGACAATAACGAAGAAATTCGCCGGGGCTTTAATGCCGGATACCTCATGGAAAAGCTCAATCCTAAGCTTGCTCAGAAATTGCGCAGCGGTATGACAGATACTAAACATCCATTTGTCCTGGGCTTCTTCAAAGGTGCAGAGCAGTATAACCAGGAAAGTTTTTTTGACTCCCCTCCTCCCAATCTGCCGGACAACATTGAAGAACTGGATTTAGACAATATTGATATCGGAGTTGAAAAAGAGAAAGATGGGAAGGATATGGGGTTTGAGCCTTGAAATATTTGGCTTCAATTATGGCAAAGGAGCAGAATCGCGTTCTGAAGAAATGGTACTATAAGCAAAAATGCCTCCTACAACTCCACAGGCAAAAGAAAATAAGACATTTTCAAAAAAAATACCAGAAATGATAGCGCTTCCTATTGCTGCTGATCCAATTACGCTAATCCTATTAAATGCGTCTTTTACACTCATGAGATAAAATTTTCCTTTTTAAATCATACGTAATTGAAAATAGATGTTTCATTTTTTTGCGAATGAATTAAAGCTAACCAACATTTGCAATGGTTTCTAGGTTACATAAGTAAAAACAAGCATAGCGAAACATTTAGGTATTGTAAATGTTTTTAGTAACTGTTCACGATGATTTTGGTCACATATGTAAACTGGTTGACATAAAAGCTTGCTTTTTAAAACGAAATCACCTATATTTGATTGATTTTTTATACTTTCGTATAAGACTTAAACCTACCCCTAATGCAATCCAAATCTAAAAAGTTTTATATAACATATCCTCAAAAGCTCACATTTTCTGAAAAGCTTATTACAAGAGTTACTGTCGCTATTGGTGTTCTTATGGTTTTCGATAGTATCTTTGATACCAATAGCATCATCACTGCTTTAGGCATACCTTTTGCAGCTTGCTTCTCACTTTTATTTCCTTTCAAGTTATTTTAACTCAAATATTTATAATATTGAAAAACTCCAGAAAAATTTTCACGACTTAGTGCATGGATAATAATATCGAGCAGGTACTCCAATCGTTTTTGGTTTTCTTCAATGGTACAGTTATTCTAACAGCAGGTTTTATTACCCTTTTGATTTATTTGCTCATTTGCACATTAAGGAAAAGTAAAGTAGTAGTATTAGGTCATTTACTTAAATCGTATCCAGTTGGTTGTGCTATCGTTGTTGGTGCTAAAGTTGTTCTTATTGGACTTTCAAATAATTGTGAACTTTCAATGAATGAAAACGTGGCTTTTTGCTTGGGAGGTATTGCCATTGCTACTTTCGCTATAACCAGTCTTCATATTGCTGTTAAGAAATCAGATAAGCCAATAATGGAACCTACATTAGCTAAAGTAAATCAACCTGGTCCGGAAGACGCCTAGATTTCTCAAAATCTAAATAACTTCTTTAAAAAGCTCTTGTTTTTTCCCTTAGCTTCTTTTTTCAACATTTGTACTCTTTTTTCCCGTTCCTCTTCTCGCTTTAATAATCGTTGGTTTTGCACTTCCAACTTAGAGATCTGCTTTTCAAGAAGTTCCAATTTCGCATCCGTTTGAGCCTCCTTAGTCCCCTGCCCTTCCCGCTTATCTTCGAGCAAGGCAGTTACATCCAAGGCTTTATTCAAACTGCCAGTTAGGTTTTCGACCTGGTTCTGAAGCTGTTCGATCTGGTTATTGAGGAGTTGAATTTCCCGGTTTTGGCTGGTAGCGAGACTCTCCCGGATCGTTTCAATTTCTTTTTTCAAAGCAACGTTAGATTCCGTTCGGAAGGTGGCTGGCTGAACGCTTTCAGACGTAAAGCTCCCCTCCTCCGTCTCTCTTTTTTCGTACAGCCGATCCAGTTCTGCGACATTGATCTTGCGCTTCTTCCTGTCGTCTACTGCATAGGAAAGCTTGCCTGTCTTCATATCGGCGTACAAGGTAGGCTTGCTGACATTATACATTTTAATGGCTTTGGTCGGGGAAACGTACATGCATTAAGCTCCAGGGGCAGACGTTAAGTTTCGTTCAGTATATAAAATTGCTTAACGGAAATGAACACCTTTATTTGAAAGGAAATACCCTACGAAACCCGCACTTAACGTTGCTTTACGGTTATGGGCTTTACACTCTTACGTATTTTTACGTTACTTACCGTTCATAAACGTTCTGAGTTTAACGTTAACTGGAGGCTGAAGGTGTTCCCAGGTAAGTTTTCCGCTATCCTGTCTTAACGGCCTAACGTTCAATTGCGTATTGATTGAAAATACGCCTTACTTTTGCTAACGTAAAGCCGTACAGATTCGCCTCGATGCCTTATGCACAGGTTTTGTTGGATGGTGGCTCGAATTCAATCTGACTCCCCTCCTCTCTTTCTTGGAGAGGAACTGCGTTCCGTTTAACTTCCAATCAAAGGAGAGGCATTAAGGTCTTCCAAAAGCACATATAGAAAAAACCGCAGTTGGCGCTGCGGTTCTTCAAATGAGCGATGCTCTTTTAATCTGACTATTGAATAGTATCGGCTCCTGATTCGGGATGCAAGAAAAAAGTGATTCTTGTAAAGCCTTTTTGCGCCCTGATTCCGGGTTTTTGGAATGCTTGCTTTATCAATCATGCAGCATCATATTTCATTGATTCCTAAATTAACCAGACCGAAAGCAGGGAGCTTTACTGCTCTGAGTGGCATTTCTGCACTCATGCAGTACAAGCCATATTTCGTGGACCAGCCTGACCCAGACAGGCCAAAACGGAAAAGCTTGCTTGCGCCTATGGACAACAACACCTTTGTCAAACCGATCAAACAAGGCTTTGTAAAAAACGGTAGAATGATGCCCATGACCAGGATCATGCTCACACTACTGGCTGGCTGGGCCGGGCAGGGCGGTTGTATCAAAACGACAACGGGTATCATTGGGAAGCATCTGGGACGTTGCCGGAGGCAAATTTTTCGCTACTTGCAGGATGCGGTGGAGGAGGGCTATCTGACATACTCCCGCACCAAAGACAGGGTAGGGCGGTACACCGGGATAAATATCTGGCTCAATTTTGCGGCTATTCGATTTTCAAATACCAGGAAACCAAAGAAAGCTGCCAATGCACCGGAAATGCTAGATGTGACTCAAGAGTCCGAGACTAATAGTAAGTTTTTATATAATAAGGAAGCAGATCCTAAAATGGAGGCTGCTTTAGGCCGATTTGCAGCAACACTGGATTTTGAATTACCTGATTTGCATCCTTACTGACTTTCTTCAACGGTAGTTCCCGGATTTTAAGTTGCTTTTTCCAGGCAAAACCCTTGATGATGGGCTATTGCATCCGGTTACATGCTTACCAAATAGCCGTTTGCTTGTGAAAATAAAAGAAAGGCGCTGCGGTGAATACCAAACAGGCAAAACAACTGGACTTCCCAGTCTTGCTGGAAAAAATGGGATACTATCCGATCAAAGGCGGGATCAAAAAAGGGGGAAACGAGATCTGGTATCGCAGTCCGCTCAATGCAAACGATAAAACCCCATCTTTCCACCTAACCAAGGGATCTCAGGTAGCATGGGTATTCAAATGCTTTAGTACCGGGGCTGAGGGCACCGTCATTGATTTTGTGATCGCGCATGAAGGATACGGCTCTCAAGATATTAAATCCGCTCTAACCTACCTTAGAGGCAAATTTCCTGGATCATTGTTTGAGTACCAAAAAAGTGGAAGAGGGGTCGCACCCTCTGCTTCCAGAGATCTTTTTTCTTTTCACCGGGAAGGGCAGGAGACTTTACCCATTGCGTTGGCCGCAGATCGGGAACTTGAATACCTCGAAGATCTGCCGCTAAAGAGCGGTAGCCTATTAAATTATCTGGAACAAAAACGTAAAATTCCGTCTGGTTTGGCGCAGCAGTATTTGCGATTGGTCCGATACAAGAATCTAAAAAACGGAAAAAACTATTACGCTCTTGGCATGAAAAACCGAGCAGGGGGCTTTGAGATCAGAGCGGCCTCGGATACCTACGCTTTTAAATCTGCTCTAATCGCCAGAGACATTTCTGTTATTCCCGGTCAAACATCCGAAAGCGTTTCGGTTTTTGAAGGCAGCACGGACTTTCTCTCCTTCCTCGTCATGATGGATACTGACATCCCGCCGCATGACGCGATTATTTTACACTCCGTCAATTCTTACACACGGTGTTGCACCTGGCTCCGCGATATGGACTATCAGTACATCCATACTTTCCTGGACAATGACGAAACCGGGGAGAAATACACCGCCCGGTTTCAGGAGGATTTCGGGGATAAAGTCATTGTACATTCGGCCTCTTTTGCGCCATTCAAAGATCTAAATGACGCCTTGAAAGCTGGCCATAAACTAACGTTCTTTTCCGTTCCGGGTAGACCGTTAAGTCAACCTAATGTTTGCTGATCGTTGCGTATCGTATTTCGCCTGTATTGCTTAGTACAGTTTGGTTTTGGGGACACTTCAGTGCTTTTCTTTCAAGTTAAAACTGAATCGTATGTCCCTACAAGAGTCGTTCAAATCCTTCGTCAAGGACGCAGCCCCCGGAAGGGGATTACAGGATTGATTTTTTTGTAGGCAAAAAAACTCTAATCCCTGCTATGACAAAGTATTACGGCCCTTGCAATCCGGGAATCCTCGATTTAACCCTAAAAGAAAAGGAGACTTAAAATGGCCTACAACAACACTGTGATACTAACTGGAAATACAGGCGATGAAGCCCGCATTATTCAGACGGATGATAAAACTTTCGCCTCACTTTCCTTGGCTACCACTGACAGCTACAAAGACAAAGATGGTAACTGGCACAACAAGGAAACGATATGGCACAGGGTATTGATCTTCAATCCGGCCTTGATCGAGGCGGTACAAGCTTATCCGAAAGGAACTCGCTTGAAGATTACTGGCGCCCTGTCCTACCGGGAGTTTGAAGTGCCTGGGCAAGATGGAGGTATGCTGACTAAGCGGGAGGCTACTATTGTGGCGGGTAAAATTGAAGAAGCTACTTTGGCAAAGGAGAATATGACTTAGATTTTGGCCAAATTTCAAGTCCCTTTTGTATTTGAGATTAAACTATCAAGAATCTAAAGGGACTTCTTATTTATATGAACCCACGAGTACAAGTGTAATCAAAAATAAAGATAGCTTTACGTTATCTATTTAATTTCTTGATTAGCAAAATAATGTAAATCCTCAATTGATGATACTAATCCTGACTGATAGAAATGATATTCATGCGGATCGAGTTATCGAAGAGATTAGGAAATATGACTTATCTTATATAAGGTTTAACTTAGATGTCGATTCACTCAAAACTACAATCGTAATTTTTGAGAATAACTATTGGAAGGTCAAAACGGAAAATGGTCAATTTAATTCCAAGGACATTTCTTGTGTATGGTGTAGAAGGACTTACGTAGAACTTCTGTTAGAAGAATCTTATGATCATAGTCCCAGTTTTAGGATTTGGAAAGGGGAATGGAATAAGACTTTGTTGGGAATTTATGTGGATTTGGCAAATGTTCCTTGGTTGAATCCGTACCGTAATGCGTATAGCGCTGAAAATAAATATCGTCAAATAGCTTTGGCGAAGTCCTTAAAATTAAAAATGCCTGTAACTATTGTATCGAACGATAGGGATGAATTACTTGGCTTTGCTAGAAAGCATGAAAAAGTAGTAATCAAACTGATGCACCAAGATTTTTACAAAACGGGCGATGAAAAATATAAAGGACTATATGTAAATATAATCTCACCTGATGAGCTTCAAGATTTTAAAACAATTGGAGAGAACCCAATTGTTTTACAGAAATATATTAAAAAGAAATTTGAAGTTAGATATACAGTTGTTGGCGAAAAGCACTTTGTCTGCAAAATTGATTCACAAAAATCTTCAATCGCCAATATTGATTGGAGAAGATATGATCTCCCAAATACTCCTCACTCAATAGTCAATCCTCCCGACGATATCCGCGTCAAGGTCAACTTAATGATGAAAGAATTCGGTTTGGAATATGGAGCATTAGATTTTATTGTGACGCCGGAAGATGATTGGTATTTTTTAGAGATTAATAGTATGGGGCAGTTTTTATGGATAGAAGATTTGACTGGGTTGAAAATCTCTGCTGGGATTGCCTATTGGTTGAAAAATGCTTATTTTTAGAAAATTAACCAAATAGACTAATTTTCATGACAGTTTTTGCTGAAAGATTTTTAGAGGAAATTACTTCTGATTCTGTAATTCCACCGAAGAAATGGAATTGGGAACCCCCTAATCCTGATATTATGAAGATATATGCTTCAGGAGCGAAAACCGCAACAAAGGCATCTACTTATGCTTCAGAAAAGGATAATGAAAGAGATACAGATAGGCCGAATGAAGGAGCATAGATTCTTTATTGATACTTTTTCAAGATATTGTGGATTATTTTTTATTTCAAGATTCGTATAGTACCACCTAATCTAATTTTAGCATTACTAAATTCAGATAGAACTTAGGGTTTCACCCTCGCGCGCACAAGGCATCCAAACGTATCCCTACGGGCTACCCTCGTTCGGAACCTCCTTGCACTTGCTTCCCCATTCTCGCCGAAGGGCAAGGGTTCATGCACGAACCCTGTTTCTAATTTAAAGGAAGGAAGAAAAAATCATGAGCGTTCAAGTTCTAGATATCGTCTGGGAAAATATTAGTATTGAGATTTCCTATAACTCTAATTGGTCAAATGCCTATTGTGACATCTACGGCCACGCTATGGGAAATCTGGAAATCAGAAGTAATGCAGGAGAACGCTTACCTATTACTGATACCGGCTACCGTTCCCTTTTTATTCCTGTTCTCACTATAGAAGAGCAGGGCGGTCCAATAACTTTAATACAAGGCTGGTTGGATGAAGCTTCCCAATCCGAAGAATGGAAAACCTACGTGGAATCCAACAAACAGCTTTCCTTATTCTAAAAAGTGTTTTAGAACAATTATATACCACAATAACCTAAGATAATGCTTAGCGCATCGCATGTGAGTAGTACGTTGCAAGAAGGGAGATAGTGCATTGAAAACAAAAGAAATTTACCAGTCTGTTACCAATACCATCATTGACCTGCTGGAAACCCAACTAAAAGAATGGAACCGACCTTGGATTGCCTTTGGACAGGATAACGACTACGCCCGGAATGGCAGTTCTAATAAATATTACCGGGGTATCAATCAGTTTCTTTTGAGCTTTACCTTGATGCAGAATGACTACCTAAAAAACATCTGGTTGACCTTCAAGCAGGTGCAGGCACTTGGTGGGAATGTTATAAAGGGCGAAAAATCCTCTCCCATAGTTTTTTACAAAACGGCTTTCATCGACAAAAACAAAAAGTACCACTCGCCGGAAAAGGTAAAGGAGCTTTCGGCTGGCCAATATAAAGAAATGGGCATTATTTCCATTCCGGTATTGAAGCTGTTCCGGGTCTTTAATGTTGCCCAAACGGAAGGGCTTGATCCAGCATTGTACGAAGTCATTCCACAGGAGCCGTTACAAGATTTTGAGAAAGACGAACGGGCCGAACAACTGATCTTTTCCACAGGTGCAGAAATTGAAATCGTGGAAAGTAATAGGGCCTATTATAATCCTACGACTGATAAGATCAGATTGCCATTAAGGGAGCAATTTCAAGGCGATAAAGAACCTTTTTATGCTACCGCTTTGCACGAATTGGGGCACTGGACCGGAGCGCCGAATAGATTAAATCGCCAGTACGGATCTTTCGGTGATCCTGCCTATGCCAAGGAAGAATTGGTGGCGGAATTAACAGCCGCGTACTGTTGCGCCTCACTTGGGTTTTCAAAGACAATTACCAACAATGCGGCCTACATCCACAACTGGCTGGGCGTACTGAAAGCCGATAACAAAGCAGTGGTGAAGGCTTCCTATCAGGCTCAACGGGCAGCGGATTATATTTTGGAAGGCACACCTGTCACCAATTAGTCAGGGTTATTTTATACTTCCTGCGGCTCGCAAACGCCACTCGGCGGCCTTAATTGGGTCGCCGCCACCAACCTTCTGAATGATTTTATAGGAACCCGTGAGTAGGGGATACACGGAATCGTCGAGTTGGATGTTCTGGCCTTCAACTTCTGCGATCTTGCGATAGAAGGTTTTTACAGCTGCAACTTGTTCCTGATTCAATCGATCTACCATGCCCAATTTTCTTTCTTTATGAGAACTAATAATTTTTGACCTGCGTTCTAATTATATCAAATTAGAGCAAACCATACAAATATGGATAGGGAAGAATTTGACTTATTATATAGAGGATACGAGGAAGACCGCCAACGACTTATTGATGATGCAAAAGCAGAAATTGATCCTGAATTTGACGCCAGATTACAGCGTGCGATTCAGGGGAATGCCGAGCGTGTGAAGCTTCTCCGCAGCTCTGATTATTCGGTTGCTGACTTACAAAGACTGGAATTTCGGGAACTGGAAATTCTAAATGATAAAAAAGGCCAAATTGAAGCGGAACGGGAACAGGCTATCAGTGACCAAATAGCAACACCGGATCAACGACTCCAGGAAGTTGTATTTGGAGCAGGGGGACTGGCTGCCGCTGAACAACGCCTTGCTGACCAGGAAAAAATTAAAATCGATCAGCAAGAGCAAGCCAACCTCACAGAAAATGAAAAGAAGGTGGATATAGCCGATGACTTCAGTACGGTTAGCCATCAGGACCACTTCAGCCCGGATGATTTTGATTATTCCAGTATTAGTGAGGAGTATGATTCCTTGGGTGAGGATTTTGCTGGGCAGGCGGAGGGAACAGGTCGTGAGATGCCGGATTCGGGAATTGAACCTGATTAGACTTTTACGCCAAAATGAAGCACTTTTCCACGATTTTTTTGGAATCTGGCCT
>JAGQXH010000291.1 GCA_020436695.1 Lewinella sp.
TGGGAAATGAATAAACGGATATCGAGGAACAGCCTAAAATTGCCTGATGATGCGCCTCACTCCGGCCAAATAACCAGTGCCAAACATATTCAAATGCACCAGCAGGTAATACAACTGACCAATCGGTAAGCGTTCTTCCCAGCCGGGAGTAAGCGCAAATTGCTCATTATAGGCTGCATAAAATTCAGCGGGAAAACCACCGAAAAGCCGGCTCATAGCCAGATCCATCTCCCGATGGCTGTAGGAGACGGACGGATCGATCAGCACCGCTTTCCCGTTTTGGTGGATCAGGTAATTGCCGTTCCACAGATCACCGTGAATTAGAGCTGGTGATTCGACCGGGTAAATATCCCCGAGGCGTTTGCATAATCTTTCCAAATGCTGCATGTCTTTCAGGTCGAAAAGGCTGTTTTCGTAAGCCAATTTGCCCTGTGGAAGGAGTCGCCGACGGGTATAAAATTCGGGCCAGGTAGCATGTGGATCATTGGATTGAGGCAAGCGGCCGATGAAATTGCTGTGATCCAGGCCGAAACGGGTGTTAGTTGCCCGGTGTAACTCCGCCAGCCCTCGCCCGAAGTTATCCCAAAAGCCGGGAGTAACCATGCCTTTTTGAATATACTCAAGTAGCAGAAAAGCAGCATCTCCGGCATCTTCAGCGGTAAGTATCCGGGGAACGTACAGTTGTTTGGGGGCGTGTTGGTGTAAAAGGGCAAGCCCCCGTAGCTCTGTTCTAAACAGGGGCAGGGAATTCGCCCCCGAATTTACTTTTACAAAATAGGTAGCTCCATCCTGTGTGCTGATCAGACGGGCTTCATTAATGTCGCCACCGCTGACTGCTTGCACTTCAACGATATCTTTACCTAAAAAAGCTTCAATTTTATTGGTGATTACCTCCGATAAATAGTACATCCTTTATATTCCGTAAAAGATCTCAACCCTTAGCGTAGCGGTCTCCGGATCAAGTTCTGCCTCCCATCTATTCGCTTCTTTATCGCCGGATCTGATATATTTTCCATCGACTAGTTCAAAACCATTGGCATTGACATATTTTTCGATTTCTACCCCGGCCAAAGAAAATATAGAGGTTTTGCTGTTTTGTAGCTTATCAAATTCACAGACGGAATTACTCACATTTGGAATGTTGATCCCGGTTCTGAGTTCAATGTGATCGATGTTGAAACTTTCACAGTCAGTACGATCATAAATGTTCCGGCTAAGTTGGTTATAACCAAGTACCAGACTTGCCCCCAACATGAAAATGGCAACGGGGATCAGGATGCGCGTTTTTTTCATAATTATATTCTATTTTGATTAATTAATGCCAAAAGGTCTTCCCGGTAGTTTTTGCCGATAGGTAGGTGCTTGGGTTTGCCTTTTTCCAGCACTTCGATCATATTGCCCACTACGGCATTGATGCGATCAACATTGACGATGTAGGAACGATGGATGCGACGGAATAGGTCAACCGGTAATTTGTCTTCCAGACTTTTCATGGTCTGCAGCGTAATAACGCGGCTATCTTCCATCCGGATAATAACGTAGTCTTTGAGGCCTTCAATGTATATGATGTCGTCAAATTTTACTTTGACCAGTTTTTTGTCGGCTTTCACAAAAAAGTAATCCGGACCTATTTCTTCGGCTTTGCTTCCTCCGCCTGAGCCGGTATCCTTGCGTTGTAGTTCGATCTGCTCAATGGCTTTATTCACGGCTTTCATAAAACGGTCTACTGAGATAGGTTTGAGCAGATAATCGAGGGCATTGAGTTCAAAGCCTTCGATGGCATAATTGGGGTAGGCCGTGGTAAAGATCACCAGCGGCGGATTACTTAGGGTTTTAAGAAAGTCGATCCCAGTAAGCTGCGGCATCTGAATATCCAGGAACATCAGATCGACATCATTCTCTTTCAGCGCTTCATTGGCCTCAAAAGCATTGCTGCATTTAGCCAGTAATTCCAGATCAGGGATCTTTTCGATGTAGGTTTCAAGTACGTCCTGAGCAAGGGGTTCGTCGTCGACGATGATTACATTTATCATGTGGTTGTTTTTAGTCGTAAGGTAATTTGTTTGTTGGTCGTCTGAAAGTATTATCCGGTCAAATCGCTCATGGTATCTACTGTATCCGTAGATGCAAGAGCCGGATTGGACTTATTCCAGTTTGATCTTCAGATGGACCGCATAGGCATTCGGCTTGTCTTCAATATTGAGATCGTAGTTATTGGGGTACAATAAATTGAGCCGGCGATGGATGTTGACCAACCCTATCCCGCCACTTCGGCGGTTGGGGTCACGTATGGGCGGCGTTTCGGGTTTGCTGTTTTCAATATTAAAATCCACACATTGTTCTTTTACCGAAAGTTTAATGTTAACAAAGCCGGTGGTGATGTGGTTGCTTAAACCGTGCTTAAAACTATTTTCCAGAAAGGGAATGAACATGAGCGGCGCAATTTCCTGATCACTGACGTGTCCTTCCACTTCGAAATTGATATTTACATTCTTCCCCTGTCGAAGTTGCTCCAGGTCCAGATAGTTGCGTATGTAGTTCACTTCCTTGCTCAGGGGCACACGTTTCTCATTGCACTCGTAGAGCATGTAGCGCATCATCTCCGACAGCTTAATAACGATCTCCGGCGCCTGATCGGATTTTTTCAGGGTCAATGCGTAAAGGTTGTTCAAGGTATTGAACAGGAAGTGCGGATTGATCTGGGATTTGAGAAAACGCAGCTCGGATTGCATGGTCTGGGTTTCCAGTTCCTGCATTTCCCGCAGGTGTTTGGCCCAGTCTTTAATGATCTTGACAATGGTAGAAGCACCTACGATCAGAAAAGTGAAAAGAAAATGCAGGTTCTCATCTTCGATCAGATCGGCCTGTAACTTGGGCTGATCGCTGAACTTGAAATAAAATACGATGAGCTTCAGAGGAGTAACAATGATCGCAAACAGGACAAGAAGCACCCCGTAGGTCAGGAATTTTTTTCGTGTCAGGTAATGGGGGATGAGGTATAGGAGGTTGAAGTAGACAATGATCGCGTAAAAGAAAACATTGACGATCTGATTACTCAGTGAAAACAGAAAGCCATCCTGTACCGACTCCAACAGAGTGAGTAGCAGCAAGAGCGTGAGCCAAAATAGAGAATGATAGACCATCTTCTGGGTCAGCCACTCGTAGATCCTGGCTCGGAAATCTGTGCGCACCAATGTATCCATAAAAATTTCGTGTCCGGACTAAAGGCAGCGTGCTGATCAGGTCAGGGTTTTCTGGTGTAAATGTTCAGAAAAATCCCGCTACTCTTTCCACTTTACGCTATATATACTTTGAGATCGAAAGGTAAAAATATTTCCGGTGATACTAAAATTACAAATATTTAGATGAATGCCGGGAATTGTGGGAAATAGTTAGCATTTGCTGAAAGACCGGGAGGCTCGGGAGACAAATTGACCGGGAGACTTGTCTCCAACTTACAAGTTACCATTGTCTCACAAATCCCTTTCCTCGGATGGCAATTCTTTGTACTTTTGCGCCGATTTTAAAAAAACAATCCGCTTATATGGTATACCTGACCCGTCGTGAGCGTTTCAATGCTGCTCATAAACTTTGGGTGGATAGCTGGAGTGAGGAGAAGAACTTCGCGACCTTCGGCAAATGTGCCAACAAGAACTGGCATGGGCATAACTATTGGCTGTACGTGACGGTAAAGGGTAAACCGGATCCTGTGACCGGATTTATAATTGACGTCAAAAAACTGAGCCAACTGATCAAGGAAAGCATTGTGGACAAGGTAGATCACTGCAATCTGAATCTGGATGTACCTTTTATTCCGCAAGGCACGCCTCCAACCACGGAAAACCTGGTAGTATTGTTCTGGCAACAGCTGGCACCCCTATTACAGGAATGCGATTTGCATTGTATCCGTCTGTACGAAACGGAGAATATTTATGCCGAGTATTTCGGGGAGTAACTGTTCGCCACTCAACACTTCTGCTCTTTCCGTGTTTCTAATGGGTACATTTATAATTCAACCCGATTAATTAGATGACGTTATGGTAATGGACAAGAAGGAAGATATCCAAACCGAAGCATTAGAAGAGCTTAAAGATTACTTTACCGGAGTACTTACCCAGGTCGGAGAAGATCCCGAGCGGGAAGGATTGGTTAAAACCCCGGAACGTGCGGCTAAGGCGATGCAGTTCCTCACCCAGGGATACGAGCAGGATGGAGAAGCCATTCTGCGTTCGGCTATGTTCAAGGAAGACTATAGTGAAATGGTACTGGTAAAGGACATCGAACTGTACTCGCTTTGCGAACACCATATGCTGCCCTTTTTCGGCAAGGCACACGTTGCTTATATTCCCAATGGCCAGATCGTCGGTCTGAGTAAGATACCCCGGGTGATCGATGTGTTCGCCCGTCGTCTGCAGGTACAGGAACGGCTTACCGATCAGATATTGAATTGCATTCACAATACTCTCAACCCGCTGGGCGTAGCCGTGGTCATCGAAGCCCGCCATATGTGCATGATGATGCGGGGGGTACAAAAACAGAATTCAGTTACGACTACCTCCGCCTTTACGGGAGAATTCCGAAACGCGGAAACACGGTCTGAATTTTTAACACTAATCGGAGCGAAATTGCACTAAGACGAGATCGGAGCATAAAGATTTCAAGATGAAACAGGAAGTATAACGTACCTTACATTCTGCTCCGGATACCTCTATACCATCTGGCATACCACAAATAGACTAACGACTAACTGACTAATACATGAAAGCATACGTTTTTCCGGGCCAGGGTGCCCAATTTGAAGGTATGGGTCACGACTTATACGATCAATCCAACGAAGCCCGCGAACTGTTTGAACAGGCCAACGATATACTCGGATATGGCATTACCGATGTAATGTTCGAGGGTAGTGCCGAGGACCTTAAAGCTACCCGGATCACCCAGCCGGCAATTTTCCTGCATTCCATCATCACTGCCAAACTGGCTGGAGAAGGTTTTCGGCCGGATATGGTCGCCGGACACTCTCTTGGTGAGTTCTCGGCATTGGTAGCAGCCGGGGCCCTGAACTTTGCAGACGGCCTGCGGCTGGTGCAGCAACGGGCACTTGCCATGCAACAGGCCTGTGATCTGGAACCCGGTACGATGGCCGCCATCCTGGGACAAGAAGACGAAACGGTAGAGGAAGTTTGCGCCTCCATTGATGGCGTGGTGATCCCGGCCAATTACAACAGCCCCGGGCAACTGGTGATCTCCGGAACACTGGCCGGTGTTCAGGCCGTGGTAGATCACTTTACCGAAGCCGGTGCCAAAGCCATCATGTTGCCCGTTGGAGGTGCCTTCCATTCGCCCCTCATGCAGCCGGCACAGGACCAGCTCGAATCAGCTATTGAAAAGACTGATTTCAGCCGCCCTTCCTGCCCGGTTTATCAAAATATCAGCGCACAGCCGGAAACCGATCCGGAGCAGATCCAGCGGAATCTCATCAAACAACTAACCGGCCCGGTACGCTGGACGCAGACCATGCAACGTATGCTGGCCGACGGCGTGACCGAATTTATTGAGGTTGGAGGAACCGGAAAAGTACTCCAGGGGTTAGTGAAAAAAATAGATCGCCGTTTTCCGACATCGAAGTTGGAAGTCTTGTAGGGATTGTATATTTTGGCCCTATGGGTTGAAGCGCTTACAAAAGTGGATTTGCATGACACAGAAAGAAATTGAGAATGGTACGGTTCTTCTGGCGGAGCCTTTTATGCTCGATCCCAATTTTCGCCGTTCTGCCGTCTTGCTTTGCGAGCACAACGATGAGGGTAGTGTAGGCTTCATCATGAACAAGCCGCTTCGTATGCGCATCGATGAACTGATCGAGGACTTTCCCGAATTCGACTCCGAAGTTTTCTTCGGAGGTCCCGTTCAGACCGATACGATCCACTATATTCATAATGTTGGCGAACTCCTGGATGAAAGCCGTCAGGTCGTAGACGGCGTCTACTGGGGAGGAGATTTCAACAAACTGAAATTCCTGATCTCCTCCAAACTTATTAATCCCGAAAATATCCGTTTTTTTGTGGGCTATTCCGGTTGGTCGGAAGGCCAATTGGCCGATGAAATGAACCTGGGCTCCTGGGTGTCGGCGGATATGGATGCCAACTACCTCTTCAAATCCATCCCCGCCCGGCTTTGGGAACAGGTCATGTACAATAAAGGGGATGTGTATACGGTAATCTCTCAAGTGCCGGAGGATTTTAGCTGGAACTGATCATTTTTAGGTGTTTGGTATTATTGCATTGTGTTGAAATGACACAATAAAAAATTACTTTTGTTCCGGAATCACAATAAATCCTTCAATGATGAATCTTAAATACCTTTTATGGGGTATTACCCTGACGGTAATTATGGGAGCCTGTCAGAGCTCGTCCCACAAGAAAACAAATGTACTGGTGTTCAGTAAAACGGCTGGTTTTCGACACGAGTCTATCGAACCGGGGCAGGCTGCACTGAAAAAAATGGCGGAGGAAAAAGGCTTTGATGTAAGCTTTACCGAAGAAGCCAAAGAATTCAATACTGCCAATCTGAAGAATTACAACGCAGTTGTTTTCCTGAATACTACCGGTGATGTATTGAATGCCGAACAACAGGACGCCTTCGAGCGCTACATCCAGGCGGGTGGGGGATATGTCGGCATCCATGCGGCCACGGATACGGAATACGGCTGGCCCTGGTACGGTCAGTTGGCCGGGGCTTACTTTCTGGATCACCCAATGGACCCGTCGAATGTACAGACCGGAAAAATGATGGTCAAAGAAAAAGACCACTGGGCTACCCGGGGCATGCCTGATGAATTCGATAAGACGGACGAATTCTACAATTTTAGAAATATCTCGCCCAATATCCAGGTGGTACTAACTATCGATGAAAGCACTTATAAAGGTGGAAAGAACGGCGAAGGACATCCCATGAGCTGGTATCAGGAATTCAACGGTGGCCGCTCGTTCTATACCGCTATGGGGCACACCAATGAGACCTTTTCCGAACCCCTCTACCTGGATCATCTGTGGGCGGGTATTCACTATGCGACCGGTGGAGACGAACCGCAACCATTGGACTATTCCAAGGCACGGCCCGAAGAAAACCGTTTTGCTAAAGTGATCCTGGCCGAAAAACTGGATGAACCTATGGAACTGGCGCTGCTGGATGAAAATCGCATATTATTCATCGAACGCAAGGGCGCAGTAAAGCTGTATAATAACGAAACTCAAGAACTTAAGACCATTGCCAATATTCCGGTAAGCACAAAATACGTTAACCGGGAAGGCAAAGAATCCGTAGCGGAAGATGGCCTGCTGGGCTTAAATAAAGATCCCAACTTCGCCGAGAATCACTGGATCTACATGTATTATTCTACCCCGGAGGCCCCGATGAACGTGCTGGCCCGTTTCGAAATGAGTGGCGACGAAATATTGATGGATAGTAAAAAAGTGATGTTGGAAGTGGGGACGCAGCGAGAAGAATGCTGCCATACGGGCGGTTCCATTGCCTGGGATAAAGACGGAAACCTGTATCTATCTACCGGGGATAACACGAATCCGCATGCCTCCAACGGTTATAGCCCCAGCGACGAACGGCCGGGCCGTGGCCCCTGGGATGCCCAGAAATCTTCCGCCAATACCAACGACCTGCGCGGCAAGATCATACGCATCAAACCACAGGCAGATGGTAGTTATACCATTCCGGAAGGTAACCTCTTTCCGGAAGGAACGGAGAAGACCCGTCCGGAGATCTATACAATGGGCCACCGAAATCCCTTCCGCATTTCTGTTGACCAGAGAACGGGCTATCTGTATTGGGGTGAGGTAGGACCGGATGCTTCCAAACCTGACTCACTCCGCGGCCCTGCCGGGCACGATGAAGTAGGGCAGGCCCGCCAGGCCGGAAACTACGGCTGGCCGCATTTTGTGGGTGACAACAAAGCTTACCATAAGTACGACTTTGCCAAGGAGCAATCATTGGAACTTTGGGATGTTGCTGCTCCTACCAATACTTCACCGAATAACACCGGTCTGGAAACCCTGCCTCCCGCACAGAAGGCGTTTATCTGGTATCCTTATGGAGCATCTCCAGAATTTCCATTGGTAGGCGCAGGTGGTCGGAATGCCATGGCCGGGCCGGTATTTTACCTCGATGACTTTCAGGGAGCCGAAAGACCTTTCCCCAACTACTATGATCATAAGTTGTTTATCTACGACTGGATCAGAGGTTGGATCATGGCGGTGACCATGGACGAGGAAGGCAATTATGTTTCCATGGAACGGTTTATGCCCAGCTACAAATTCAGCAATCCGATGGATATGGCTTTTGCGGATAATGGCGATCTCTATATGCTGGAATATGGTACCAGCTGGTTTTCCCAAAATGATGATGCCAGATTGATCCGGATTGAGTTCAACGCCGGCAACCGGAAACCTCAGATCCATATGGCTTCTGATAAAAACGGCGGATCTGTGCCGCTGGCGATCAATCTGACTGCTGACGGCACCGAGGATGCTGACGGTGATGAACTGAACTACTCCTGGAAGATCACTTCAGAAAACGGATTTAACAAAACATTGGAAGGTCGGGATGTATCACTTTCCCTGGATGAACAAGGGGTATATACAGCCGCTCTCACTGTGGATGATGGAGCGGGCGGAAAAACGTCCCAGACCCTGGATATCGTAGCGGGTAACGAAGCACCGGAACTGACGCTCGAATTGCCGCAGGGCAACCGCTCTTTCTTTGTGGCCGGACAGCCTTTCGATTATGAGGTCAAGGTCACTGATATGGAAGACGGATCACTTGATAGCGGCATTGCGCCGGAACGGGTAGCGGTAAACATCGATTATTTCCCGGAAGGATACGATCAGGTCCAATTGGCGCAGGGACACCGCTCCGCAGATGCTGCCGCGTTGGTTGCAAAAGGTCGAAAACTGATCACGGACAGCGACTGTTTTGCCTGCCATAAAATAAACGAAAAATCTATCGGCCCCAGCTACATAGAAGTAGCTAAAAAGTACAAAGAAGAAGAGGAGGCCATTGATAAACTTTCGGATAAGATCATTAATGGTGGCAGTGGTGTCTGGGGAGAAACGGCTATGGCCGGCCACCCGCAGCTTTCCAAAGACGATGCGGAGGAAATGGTGAAATACATTCTGAGTGTATCCGATCAACCCGTGAATCCCGGCCTTGCGCCCAGCGGAAGTTATACTGCCGTCCTGCCGGAAGGTGATAAAGGGCAGGGTGTTTACGTATTAAGAGCCGCCTATGAAGATAATGGAGCCAATGGTCTGCCGGCTTTGAGCTCGGAAAAGACCTTGGTGTTGCGCAACGCCGCTGTTGATGTGCATGCCTACGATGAATACGAGACCATGAATAAAGTCTCTTTTAACGGAAATAACCTGGCTATACCGGGTAAGAATGGCTCCTTCATGCGACTGGATCAGGTGGACCTGACTAATGTCAGTGCGGTCGTAGTAAGTGCAACGGCACCCAAGCCGCAGCTTAATGCTATGGGAGGAAAAGTTGAACTACATTTGGATAGCCCAACCGGCGAACTGCTCGGTTCTTCCCAATTTCTGGAACCCAGCGAGGAAATGAGCTTCATGCCCAGTCAACTGACCGTTCCGGTTTCCTTCCCGGCCGGATATGATGGAAAACTACACAACATCTATCTCGTATACGTTAATGAGGAAGCCGGAGAAAGATCCCTGATGGTAGTGATGGGTACAAATTTGGTGTTGGGCAAACC
>JAGQXH010000292.1 GCA_020436695.1 Lewinella sp.
GCTCTGCAACAAAAGGCATGATGTTACCTAAGGTAATGCAACAATCCAAACCGGAGGACCAGGAAATTATTTATAAAGTCTTACTCAATATGCTCGCTGAAGTAGCACTGGATACCTACGGAAAAGATGAACAAGCCATCCGAATGGCAGTGACGCCCATCGCTTATCCTCAGGAAACGGCATTGCCCGTAGGACAGTCGGTTCCAGCGAATAGTCCGCTGCCGCAAACTGTTTTTCTGCCTGGATCTGAATTGGCTGCTTTTGGAGGTTTTGCATCCGAAAGATCGAGGAGAATTGCCTTTTTATACGGTCGATATTGTAGCCTCAAGGCTTTGAGCCGGAAAGATTTTCGTCAGAATCACGATGAAATGCTTCGTAAGCTTAATCAAACCCCGGCAAACTCAGAACCGTTCATTAACGGGCAAACCCGTTTGATATCGGAGCATTTAAAAGCTAATATTCAAGCCATTTATCAACATCAGGGCTTTAATGTACATACCTATGCAAAAGATCTGGGAGAGCATCTTATCAGTTTGGCATTTAAAAGGATAAAAAGATTAATTCCCTTTTCCATGGTTCTCAGACCAGTATTTAAGTTTTGGTATTGGACGCTTTCGGTTATGCTCTTAATTGTTGCAATTTGTTGGGGACTGTCCTGGATTTTGAAGTCGTCCTTTCTTTCTGCCCTATTATCTCCTTTGGTTTTTTTAATTCTTTCAGTGATAGTACTATTTATTTATCTGAAAAAGAAACTGAAAAAAACGTTGATCACTCATACGATCGAAAAAGTAAAACGGGATGAGATCAGTGTGAAGATCGATCTTCCGGAACAAATAGTCCCCAAAAAAAGGGTGAAGCTGGAACTGTATGAAAATACAGAAAACGGAGATAAGCTGGTGAAGGTCAGGAAACTTAAAATATTCCGAACGAAAGTTAAGAACGATAGCAATAGTACGGAAAAATATTGTTACCGGATAGCATTTAAGCTCGCTATAGGCCAAAGAAATCATCTCAAGAGAGAAAAATATTTCTATACGGATCTGTTTCCCGAACGTGATCTCATCAGTCCCTTGAAATATTTCGAAGCACCTCCTAACAGGCGTCACGTTTTGTATGTTCAGCGGATTAGAGTTAATAAAAAATATTCCATCGAATTGGGAAATGCTGCGCTTGATAGCTTAAATCAGTTAGACCGCCAGGATAAAAACGGGGATCGAACACATTTCCTGTATCCGGTTCTGAAAGCTCAGTGGAATAAAACGAGTAAACAATTTGAATGGATGATGACCGATGAAGCCATACCTTTAGAATGGGATATCTTACAGTATGCAAAAAGTAAAAGGAATCAGTAGTTATTTGCGGCATTGAAAATAGCAGCGCAGAGGTCTCAAAACCTTCATCAAGCCGTTCCATTGCAACAAATTAAAAACACCCGGACCCCGGTAAACACGCCCCAGGATCCAGGTTGTCTGATAGCTCTGTCGTTCAGGATGGATTAATTCCGTCCTGGCTTTAAATTTTTTCCTTCCGTAGCGTATAATTCCAAACGCCTTCTTGCCGCCGCAAGCGTGTTGCCCGGATATTTCTTCAGCGCTGTTTTAACCAGTTCCGGCTTAACCGCGCCTGCCGATTTTCCCTGTAGGACAGCTTTTTCAAAAGTACTGGTAAAGTATAGCAGGGAATCATTGATATAATTATTGTACATGCCCAAAGAGGCTTTTTTAACCGTCGGATCAATACCACGTTGCTGGGATAAACTTTTGAAAAACAGCTTGTTATTTTGTGCGAACATCGGAAGGGCCAATCCGAATGCGAAAAGAAGTATCAACAGTTTTTTCATGATTTTCAGGTTTAAGATTTATGGAGCAGGATCTGTAATTATGTTGACAATGTAGTTACTTAACGTATACTTTGCAGAAGTATTCGTGCCACTCGCCACATTTAGTCTTTACGCGCGCTTTCAGGTTATAGGTACCCCTTTTGAGATTGCGCAAATAGCTATCGGTATTGCCGCTTCCTTTGCACCACTCGTAAGGATAGGTCGCTTCCTTCCGCACAAATTTGCCGTTGACGTATAGCTCCATTTCTGCAATGTCCTGATATTTTTCCGTATCCACACGTACATAAACGTCGTCGCCATATTTATAGGTGCCGTTATTTTGGGGGTATTTGTACCAGGATTTGTATTTGCATGCCTGATCATCATTACCTTGATCTCCTTCTTTTACGTAAAAGGTACAGTAATAATCCTTGTATTTGCCGCACTTGTCGTATACACGGGCTTTCAGTTTGTAGGTGCCGGGCTTCAGATGACGAAGATAGCCATCTGTGTTACCGCTTCCTTTGCACCATTCGTAGGGATAGTTGCTTTCCTTTCGGATAAGCTTGTCGTTCAAATATAACTCGACGTAATTAATGTAATGGTATTGCTGGGCGTCCACATAAACGTGTACATTGGAACCGGAATTATAGTTCTGACCGTTTTGTGGGTATTTAAACCAGGCTTTGTAGCTGCACTCCGCGTTGCCGGGATGATTGCCATTGTGTTCGTTCCCTTTGATGTCAATGGTACAATAGATCTCATGATACTGACCACATTTATCCTTGATCTTACATTTTAGTTTGTAAGCTCCTTTTTTCATCTTGCGAAGATAGCCATCAGTGTTACCGCTGCCTTTACACCATTCGAAAGGATAGGTACTTTCTTTACGGACTAACTTGCCATTAATATAGAGTTCCATATACTCGATGTCCTGATATTTCTGGGGATCTACACGGACGTATACATCTTTGCCTTCTTCATAACTGCCATCATTTTGTGGGTACTTGAACCAGGCTTTCCAGGTACAGGCGGTTGAGGTTGCCGAATCGGATGAAGTCCCGGCCGATAGATTGATGGTAAAAGTCAGGAAGATTGCTAGTAAGTTTAAGGCCAAATTTTTCATTTTCATTTTTAGTTTAGTGAATAGGTTTAGGTGATGTTCAAATACATCAATCAGTAAACTGGGACTTGAAAATGTCCATTGGCCTAAAAAGTATTAACACTTTTTTAACAAAATCAACTAGCTGTCTTTTAATTTTTACCATCCATCAAATAAAAGATACCGGTATCTCTGGGCAAACGGTCCAGCGACTTGTGGGTAGGATGCTGCTTTTGTTTTTTAACCTTTTCCACAAGATAGGGTACCCTTTGTTGCACAAATTCGATCAGTTCTTCAATGGTAATAGCACCATCGTTCCGGTATTCTTTCTGGAAGGTCTCCGGATTGTCACCGTAAATATCCGCCTGCACCATTTTGCCGTCAATCTCTACTTTTTCATTGCGGAAAGCCTCCAGGATGGCCTTGGTAAATGCTCCATTTCCCCAGCTCGCATCTTCGAAGGAATATTCATCGGCACTACAGGAAGCGATCACCTCAACCCCCGAACTGGCTTCGATCAGACTACTCATCACCTTACTGGCGCCTTCTTCAAAATCCCGGGCGCCCGTGAGGGCACTTCCGCTATGGCAGGCATCGATCATGACAAGGATGTTGGCATCGATCATCTTCAGCTTGTCCAGAATATCCTCCTCAAAATTGATGGAGGTCGTCTCTTCGTAACGTGAATCAAAATCGGACGGCATGATGATGAAGTCGCGGTTTTGATCCACTTTTCCGTGTGAGGAGATAAAGATCACTACCAGGTCGTTTTTCTTGATATTTTGCCGGGTCAGATCAATGAAGCTGTTGCGAATATTGAGCACGGTGGTTTCGGCCTTACCCGTCATTACTTTGACATCGACCTTGCGAAAACCAACTCCCCGCTCATCGAGCAGTTTGCTGAACTCATTGGCAATATCCCGGGCATCTTTCACCGTGTAATTCAGGTCCTCGTGAGCAATACCGATGGAGTATACATAGAGGTTGGGATTACTTCTGGGTTGATACTCGATCTCCATCGGCGGGCTTTTGAACTCCGTCCCGTCGTCGTACAGATAAAGGATCTGTACCTGGTTCATCCCGGGAGATAAACGGATCTTATTGCTGTAGGACTGCCGGTTGCGCCCGGCATCTTCTGCGGGAGGTCCCAGCTTGGCCTCGTCCATTTTTTGGCCCTGATGTTTTTTTCCGTTGATCAGTACGTTGAATTTGGTTTTCGAAAGTGGTTTTTCGGATAGGGCAATAACCTTAAGGTCTACATCCCGCTGGCTGACCGAGACTTGTCTCGACTGGAAATCACTGGGATCAGGAGACGCCCAGACCATTTCATCCGGGATCCGTCCGGAGGCAGTTGTCATCTGCGGCTGTGGTTGAGGTTCCGCAGGTGCAGCATTGCCGAGGCCCAAATAAAAAGTCTTTTTAACGGGATCCATATCCGGTCCCTGGGCCACAAAGGTTATCGGAATGGAGCCTCCGCGGAAACCAGCGTCATAGGTAAAGGAAAAAGAGACATTATAGGTCTCCCGGGGTCTGATGCCCGGCACCCGTTGTCGCTCCGAACCCGTACTTTTTACACCCGCCGGGATTTGAAAATCAGCCGTAAAAGGCGGTGCGGCCACCTCGCCGGTATTGACGAGCTCAACGTCCAGCCGGATGGGCATGTCCGGGCTTGGATTGGAAGCCGGAACAAAATTGCTGCGGTTGATCACGAGCTGCGCCGGAGCCGGCTGATCGTCGGATTTAAGGGTCATTACCGTACTGGTAACGTGGGTTTCATCGGCTATTACATCAATGGTGAGCTGGACTTCCCCTTTGGTACTTCTTTCCGTGGCCTGCACCGGAATGTAGATATATTTAGACTGTCCGGCCCGGAGGGTGCCGATCTGCAGTTTTTGCCAGTAATCAAATCCATCGGCAGTGCCTTCCCCGGAGATCCGGCTCGAAATGTGATTGATCGTTCGCTTACTTTGTTTTCGGATCTGGAGACCGAAGTATCCACGTTCTCCGGATTCAAGGCGCTGGTTGCCGTTATCGTCCGAAAAACTGGGTTCGGTAAGCGTGACCAGCCCACGGAGCTGGGTAGTATTTCCGTATTGGTCATTGGATAGATCAACGGTATTGGGCTTTCTTTCAATGAGTTTATAGGTGAAGGAGCCGATATAGAGGGTAGAGGCCTGATCTTTGTTTGAAGTAGAATTTCCGGCAATGATCAGATCTCCATTGTAAAGTTCAACCAGTGAATGAGCCGTTTCATTGCCGGTAGCCTGATAGATGGGATAGGTATTGGATTCCAGCTCATTGCCGTTGGCATCCGTGATCAGCAATTCAAGCATGGTAGTGGTAGCCCGGGGCATATAGGATTTTGTCTGGCCAAAAACGGCATACCCTCCTTCGGAAAGCTCAATAACACAGGTGGCGATGTCTTCGGCTGCTTTGCCATGGGTTTTTTCCCATTCCACCCGCCCTTCCGGGTCTAATTTGATCAGCCATTTATCCGACAGGCCGGCTCCCTTTGAATTGGTTACGCCGGCGATGGCATACCCTCCGTCGACGGTGGCTGTAATACCCAGCCCTTCCTGCAAATTGCGGTCTCCGAAAAACTTCGGTCCGCCCCACAGATCCTGCCCGTTGTGATCTACTTTCATGATCCAGGCGTCTTCCGGATGTGCATTGTTAGACAGGTCGGTGCTCCCTATTAGAGCAAACCCACCATCCTGAGCAGCCACGATCTCTTCAACTGTACCCAGCCCCAGATTGCGCAGGTCTCGTTTGGTGATCTTTTCGTGATCGATGCTCAGCGTCCAGCTAGTGGTTTCTTTTTTGTTTTTTTGATAGCCAATGGCCAGTAAATGCCCCTGTGGGTCAATCGCAATATCCTTGATCACCTCGTCCTGCTTATCCTCGCCGGCAACCTTTTCTTCGGAGAGCAACTTACCCTCCGGGTCTACTTTCAGGATCCAGCCATCCAGGTCCGATCTTTTCCCTTCGGCCTGGTATCCTACCAGTGTAAAGGTGCCATCGTGGTTTTGAACTACCGAGTTGATCGAAGCATTACCGTTCCCTCCGAAGGTATTTCTCCGGATCTCTTTTCCGTCTTCAGGTTCAATGACTAGGAACAGACCATTGGTGCTCTGAAGGTCCGGACTGATCGTTTCGCCCACCGCAATAATGTAGCCGTTGGGAGTGGCGATCACTTTGTTTACCTTATCATGGAGCGTAGCTTTACGTTGGTAATCCCACTTACTCAGCAGATTTACTTCGAATTGAGCCTGAGAGGCAGGACAGAACGCTAAGAAAAAAGCAGTAATGGTTAATAGGGTAAAAAATACTCTCATGCTTAAGGATTGATAAGTTTCTTCTTTAAATTTCGACCGTTGAAAGTCTTTGAAATGCTATGAATTGAAAGCAGATTTTGTCTGTTGGAGATAATCCGTTTTAAGAAAACTTTAACATTATCCCGGAGACGCAGGGCGCGAATTTCTGTAATTTACTTCATTCGCCGGTTTTAGCGGTCGAATTTACCAAAATTCTTTGGCTGTCATGCGCCAATTCTCAGGCATGCTTTTTTTGTGCTGGTGCACACTATTACCGGCCCGATCAATTGATACGGTTTTAATCCGTCAGCAATTTCGGCAGGCCGTCATTCAATTCGAAAGGCAGGAATTTGCGACGGCCAGATCCATCGCTCTAAAAGCCAGAAAAGCCCTGGATGATGCAAAAAATCAATATAGCGGACTGCTGCTGGACCTAAATTATTTGCTGGCGGATTGTGCGTTGGAAACCGGCAATTATCCCAAAGCACTTCATTATTATCTGGAAATTAAAGATCACCTGGTATCTCAGGGACAAACCCAGGGTTTGGAGATGGCCGAAGCATTGCATAAACTGGGCTATTACCATCAGGAGACCAAATCATTTCAGGAAGCGATCACATACTGCGAACAGGCGCTGGCGATCCGGAAAAAATTACTGGATCCACAGCATCTGAAGATCGCCGATCTCTACAATAACCTGGGAGTATGTAAAAATGCACTGGGAGACCACGATAAGGCATTGGAATACTATGATCAGGCTTTGCTAATACGCCTTCAAGCTCTTCCTCCCTTTCATCCGCAGATTGCCCAGACGTACAATAATCTGGGGATCTGCATGGAGCAGAAAGGGGAATATCAGCTGGCGTTAAGCAATTACGGGAAAGCCATGGATCAGTACCGGCAGCTCTACGGAGCACACCATCTTGCTCTGGCTGATGTATATCTGAATGTCGGGCCGGTTTATCAGGCTTTAGGAGATGGTGTTGCCAATGTTCGTTTTTTACGATCTGCCCTGGAGATCTATCAGCAACACCTTCCGGAAGATCATCCTTCTTTGGCTTTAGCCTATAATAATCTGGCGAATGCTTATGTAGAGCAGAGTGATTTTCAGGCCGGCCTGGAAATGTATCAGAAAGCCCTGGCTATTCGGGTTCAGCATTTTGGGGACTTTCATCCGGATGTGGCCCAAACCTATTTCAACATGGGCGTTTGTTACTTTCGTCAGGCAATGATAAAGGAAGCACAAGGGCACTTCCTGCATGGTATGAGCGCCCTGAATTACCAACCTTCCTCCCAGCCTTCCTTCGAACGGGTAAGTGATCACTACACACTAATCCTGACCCTGTACTATTTATCGGAGTTACAAAAAGAGCAATACCGCAATTCCCAGTCCGTACAGGATCTACTGACGGCATTGGACTATTATGATCAGGCCGACCTGCTCATCGATTTTCTGCGTAGTGACTATGAAACGACGGGCTCCAAATTAGCCCTCGCCGATCTGTCTCATCAGTTCTACGATCTGGCGATTACCCTGTCGGTTGATCTTTTTACCCTGACTCAGGAGCGATCATACGCAGAAAAGGCATTTTATTTTTCCGAAAAAAGCAAAGGACTGTTGCTCCTGGACGCCCTGAACAGTACTAAGGCGGAACATTTTGCGGGCGTCCCTGATACCCTCCTTTCCCGGATACATGATTTCGAAGATCAGATTGTAGAATTGGAAAAAGAGCGCTATCTCAGTTTGGAGCGATCAGACCGTGAGAATGTCCACCAGACTGATTCCCTGGCCTCAATGCTGTTTGAAAAAAAACAGAAACTCTCCGCGCTGATCAAATCGCTGCAATCTGAGTATCCGGAATATTACAGTCTTCGTTACCAAACGGAGGTAGTGTCGGTATCGAAGATACAAAGCGGACTGCTCGCCGCCGATCAGACCCTGCTATCGTATTTCCTGGGAGATGAATTTCTCCACCTTTTCGTCATCAACAGGGATGGTTTTGAAGTAGTACGGGCACCGGCAAAAGAAGATCTTCCGGTATGGATCAGTACGTTGCGTTCCGCCATACGACGATATCCGGAAGTTGCTCCCGAAGAACTACCGCAGAATATCCGATTCTATTTTCAATCGGCATTCAGATTATATGAAGATCTCCTGCTCCCGGTAGCGTCTCTGCTAAAGGAGCGGGTCATTATCATACCGGACGGGGAATTGGGCCTGATACCTTTTGATGCTCTCATCTCGTCTTTTCCCGATACCAGCCATACTTTCCGAGATCTGGCTTACCTGGTGAAAGAATATTCGATCAGTTACAACTTTTCCGCTACGCTGTACGCGGAAATGAGCACACAAAAACAAAGCCGGGGCCTGAAACCCTATCTGGGACTGGCACCCGCCTATGAATCTGGCAATACCAATGGCCTGGATCGTTTGCAATTTAACCAGGCTGAAGTTGAGGCGGTCAAAGGCTTACTGGGAGGAACGATCCTTTCCGGTGTAGCAGCAACCAAAACCAATTTTCTTTCTCAACAGGGCCACTACAAGATCATCCACCTGGCAACCCACGGGAAAGCCGATCCCTCCAACAACCGCTTTTCCTTTCTGGCATTTAGTGAAACGCCTGCTACTCCCGGAGAAGCTGCTTTGCTTTATGTTGCCGAAATTTATGGATTATCGTGTCCGGCCGAACTCGTCGTGCTGAGTGCCTGCGAGACCGGAGTGGGAGAATTGCAGTCAGGTGAGGGGATCGCCAGCATTGCACGCGCTTTTTCCTATGCGGGTACTCAAAGTCTGGTAGCTACCTTGTGGAGCATCGAAGATAGAGCCACGAACGATCTGATCTTTTCTTTTTTTGAAAAGATCAGATCCGGCAGCGCAAAAGATTCGGCTTTGAGGAAGGCCAAACTCGATTTTATAAAAGCCGGCGGCCAGCATGTATCCCACCCTTATTTCTGGGCAGCTTTTATTCCCGTAGGCAATATGGATCAAATCAGGTTTGGCCCGGTGATCCCTCCGATAGCCGGGCTGATCCCGGTGGCTGTCCTGTTTTATATCGGTTTGGTCCGGCGTAGAAGAAAAAAGCAGAATAGAGTGATGCGTTGAAATCCAAGTCGTAAGCCAAAAGCGTTGTGATCCGACTTTCTGACTTACGACTTTCTGACTTACGACTTTTTACAACCCCACCCGCAAACCTAAGGTAAAAGTTGAGTAGGAAGGCCGGACAATCTCCTGTTGAGGATTAGTAACCGTCACGATCAACGGTAAGCCGCTCAACAGGAAAATATTGTAATTCCCGGTGGGCGCAAATTGAATGCCGGCATACCCCAATACAAACTCGGTAGTTTTGATCAGGGAATGCGGTTGGGTTTCCATCTTCGCCGGCCGGAAAGTAAGACTATACACCAGTCCGGGATAGAAGGTAAACTTGTTATTTGTCGTTCGGTGGATCAGGAAAAAATTGGCGCCGGTATTGAACAGGTA
>JAGQXH010000293.1 GCA_020436695.1 Lewinella sp.
CACAATTACGACCGGATTTACCGGGTAGTAAATACTTATGAATCGAACCGGCATGAACTGGAAAAGTATGCGTCTACCTCCATGCTGGCCGGCGAACAGATCAAAGCTACGGTACCTGGCGTTGAAGATATCGTCACCATCCGGCGGTTTTTCAACAAGGATCTGAATTATCAAGGGAAGATATTACCCCTACGGGGGCTCTGGGCTACCGACGGTTTCTTTAATGTTTTTTCTTTCAATCTGATCAGTGGAAATGCCGAAACAGCCCTGGCGTCTCCCTATTCGCTGGTGCTGACGCGCTCGGCTGCGGAAAAGCTGTTTGGTTCTACCGATGTAGTGGGAAAAGTGGTAACGATCGAGGAGGAGCCTTACACGGTCAGCGCACTGATGGATGATCCTCCCCGGAATTCTCATCTACAATTCGAAATGCTGGCCTCCATGCTGACCAATGAACAGAAACTACCGGCGGAGGAACTGGCCAAATTGCGGAAATGGACCAATATGTGGAGTAATTATGTCTACTTCACTCTGGATGAACAAGCCGACCTGGGGGATGTGCAGGCGGGGCTGGACCGCATCAGCGAACAAGAGAATAAGCGGCAGGAAGCGGCACAAATTACCATGTCCCTGCAACCCATGAGGGAGTTTGTGATCAGCGATTCCATGTCCAATCAGGCCGGCTATCACATCGACCGTTCCTTCATCTGGATCCTGGTCGGACTGGCCCTGGTGGTCATCATCTCGGCCTGTTTTAACTATACCAATCTATCCATTGCCCGGGCCCTGCGCCGTTCCCGGGAAGTGGGCATCCGCAAGGTGATCGGTGCCTCCAGATTACAGGTGTTTTTGCAGTTCATGCTGGAGGCTGTACTCATCTCGGTGTTTGCTTTGCTATTTGCCTTTATCCTGTTTTTGTTCATCCGGCCGCAGTTTCTTAGTATTGAACCCAGGTTTTTGGAGCGACTATCGCTGATTCCTTCCCTCCGCATCTATCTATATTTCGTGGGCCTGGCGGTATCGATCGGCCTGTTTGCGGGCTTTTTCCCGGCCGTTTTCTTTTCCCGCGTAGAACCGGCCAAAGTGATCAAGGATATCAGTAAGTTGAAACTGTTTAGGCACGTCACGCTGCGGAAAGCACTGATCACCTTTCAGTACGTATTATCCATCTGCTTCATCGTCGCCATTTGTCTGGGCTACCAGCAATACAAATACTCTTTGAATTTCGATCTGGGCTTCAACACGGAAAACATCCTTAACCTGGAGCTGCAGGGCAATGACCCCGAACTGCTGAAACACGAACTGGAGCAATTACCGGAGGTGACCGGCATCTCGGCTTCACTGATGGTGCCCAGTGTGGGGGATACTTACTCCGCCATACTCAAATATACAGGAGGGGCCGACTCTACTTCCATTTACTACAATAAAGTGGATGAACACTATCTGGCCTTACACGAGCACGAACTGATCGCTGGTGAAAATTTTCACCCGCTGAATGCAGAAGAACCGGAAGAATCGAAGGTGATCGTGAATGAGAAAACGCTGACTTACATCGGCATTGAGTCGCCAGGGGAAGCCATCGGCCGGGAAATACTGATCGATAATAAGCCGGTGCAGATCATTGGGGTCGTCCGTGATTTTCACTACGGTACAGTGTACGACCCCATTCGCAACTTTGCTTTCCGGCAAGATCCTGCTGCCATGAACATCCTCAATCTGAGGATCGCTACCTCCGATGTAGCCGTCACTATGGACCGACTGCGAGCGATCTGGAAACAGATTGATCCGGTCCATACTTTCGAAGCCCGCTTTTATGAAGAATCGATCCAGGAGACCTACAGCGAGTATACTTCCATGATGAAAATAATCGGTTTCCTGGCGGTGCTGGCAATTTCCATCGCCTCCTTTGGACTATTGGGAATGGTGGTGTTTACCACGGAAACGCGACTAAAAGAGATCAGTATCCGCAAAATTTTCGGTGCTACGGAACGGAGTCTGGTGATGCTGCTAAGTCGCGGATTTATGGTGCTACTGCTCATTGCCGGCCTTATTGCCGTACCGCTGACTTTATACCTGTTTGATCAGGTGGTTTTTGCCGGGATCGCCTTCCGGGCACCAACCGATATCTTTCAACTGATGCTGGGCACCGGGCTGGTGATCGGTATTGCGCTGCTGGCGATCAGCTCGCAGACGATCCGGGTGGCGCGGGCGAATCCGGCGGAGGTATTGGGAGAGGAGTAGGTGGTATTTGATCTGGAGTTGTGGTATTTTTAGGAGAATTAATAGTCGTCAGTCGTAGGTCCGTCAGTCGTAAGTCAGCAGAGAAGAATATTTATGTTGGACTTACGACTGACTGACTGACTGACTGACGACTAATCAGAGACCACAATGCTCAAAATGAACGATAAGATCTTATGGACTGTCTTAGTAGTAGTGATCCTCCACACCGGCGGATTGATCCTCACGTCTATTCTCTACAATTTCTATAGCCTGATCCTGCCTTATGAATATCTTCCCTGGACGCGCCTGCAGGTAGTCGTTGCAGAGATCGTGATCATGTACTATGCCCTAAATGATCTGGATCGTTTAGTCGTTTGGGGACAACATGGCCATAATTTGAATGGTATGCTGTTCCTGACCATTTTATTGCTGATCGGTAGTCAGTTTCGGGGCTATTTGGATGACTCTCAGCCCTTTTTTTGTGGTCTCTTTCTTTTGGATGGATATACGGATTCAATTTACGCCACGCATGCAGCGCAGGAGGCGATCGTAAAGGTAGTAGAAGCTTTTGCTTTTAGTATGGCGATTGCCGTGTGGTGGATGCAGGCTCGAAGGTCAGCTTTAGAATAAGAATTCTATCATCAATACTGCTCTTCATGATTGATCACTACTGAATGCATTTTTTTATCCCACCCAAAGAATGACCACCCCACCTGACCTTCGGGAAACGCCCACCCTGCCTGGTTTTCAAATCCAACGACTATCGGATTTTTCGAATCACGTTTAAATTCCATTACGTGTACCTCCTTGCCGACTTTGCTATTCTTTGGTACTTTTTTTAGTTGCAGGGTCAATCCTTCACTTTTGAAGATCAGAAGGTCACCTTTTTGTGCCCAGCTTCCCTTGAGTGACAGATCATTGGGGCTCAGGTCGTAAGCCATAGAGAAGGTTCCATCTTTTTTCATGTACAATTTAAAACCCATTTGCTGTCCGTCAATCAGACTTCTACCGGACCAGGTTCCGACCAGAGGAGATTGCGCGAAAAGCGTTGCTGAAAAAAGAAGCGTCGAAAAAAAGAGCAGGTACTTTTTCATTTAAATAAGCAAATTTGAAGTTGATGATAACGCAAAGTACGCATTTACATGAGTTCTGGCAGGAATTACATTTGATGCATTTTGTTTCTGCTCGGTATTATTCCCATATCTGCAATCTGTAGCTTACTTAAAAGTCAATACACTGGATGATGAAAGTCATTGCCGATTTCGGGATTTGGGGATAAAATTCCCAATTGAAAAGACCTGTCCCGTTTGCCACTTAACAAGATCCCACCTTTTTGTACGGCATTTCCACTACCGGCAAACCACCCAGTTCGCGTTCCAACGCTGATTCGGCAATACGCCATCTTAGGATCATCTTGTCACCCGCCGGATTAACCTTTAAAACCTAAACAAATGAAAAAATTACTGTTAACGACCGTCATCATGCTGTTTGCCGGCGTCGGTTTAGTGATGGCACAGCTTGACCGGGGAAATGTTATGGCCGGTATTTCTTCTACGATCGACCTGATCGGGAACGGCCCCAGCTTAATGAGCATCGGTTATACCACTATACAGTACAAAGAAGATTCGGACGGCTACACCGCCGGCGATCCGGACAAGATGACACGCATCAATTTATCGCCCCGGGTAGGTTTCTTTGTAGTTGATAATCTGCTGTTGGGGGCTGATCTAAGTTATGCTTACTCCAAGACTAAAGATGGGGCGGATGACATCTATGCATCGGACTACAGCGAGACCTTATTCAGCGTAGGGCCATTTGTCAGGTATTACGTTCCCTTTAACCGGGCCTGGCCCTTTGTAGAATTAAGTGGTTCTATCGGATCCATCATCAGTAAATCCGATTATCGCGATAATTCAATCGTGGACGACAGTAAATACACAAACGATATTTTGGCCTTGGGCGGAGGCCTTGGTCTGGCGGTACCTATCGGCGAAAAAGTTGTTTTTGACGCGTTGGCCGGCTACAGTTTCCTCCAGTACAAATACGACGATTCTGAATACAATGAACGCATGGAGTTCGGAACGATTGGCTTGAAACTTGGCTTCACACTGCTGCTTGCCGGTAGTGAATAGTTAGGTGAGAGTGTGGGGAGATTATAGTCAAAGAATTATTCATCAAAAAATATTTCTTAAAAAACAACTGAATCCCTAGCTTTGGACCATACTCCCCTCTAAGTTTCCCAATTTCTATAATAGGTAGTTGAGACCGACTTGGTACTGACCATTTAGTCTCAACTACCTTCTGTTTTGCTGATAAGACACCTAATATGCTATTTACCTGCTGCCCCCGAAAAGCCAATGTGCTACCGGCCCTGTTTCTCTTTACTTGCTTCTGTGTACAAGCCCAATTGCCCGTACCGCTATCTCCGCGCGAATGGGCCGTGCAACTGAAACCCGGAGAATCCATCGAAGTCGTATCGGAACAACTGCACGCGACTGTGGTCGGCCCGATCGGGGCACTGAAGGATTATTACCTGCTTTCTTTCCCACCGCAACAAACCAATGCAGACCAGATGATGGGGCAAAACAGCCTCATTCGCTGGCGTCAACTTCAATTACCCCGGCAACTGACCCCTAAACTACCGGATGATCCCCGCGTACCCGAACAGTGGCATCTCAACAATACCGGACAGGGGGGTGGCATTCCCGGAGCTGATGCGAATGTGTTTGCTGCCTGGGATCAGGGCTACAGTGGAAGGGGCATCCAGATCTGCATTGTAGACGACGGATTGGAAAAAGATCACCCGGAGTTATCTCCCAATTTTGTGCTGTCGGATAGCTGGGATTTCAACAGTGGTAACGGCAATGATCCCAGTCCTGTTACCGGTCTTGATTCGCACGGCACGCCCTGTGCGGGTGTAGCGGGAGCAAAAGGGGATAATGGTATAGGCGTAGCGGGAGTGGCCTATGATGTAAATCTGTCGGGTATCCGTCTGATCGCCGGTCCGGTAACTCCGGCTACGGAAGCCATGGCCCTGACATTCCATAACGATAACAATCACATCTATAGCAATAGTTGGGGTCCTTCTGATAACGGAACCTACCAGGCCGCAGAGACCCTGGCCCGGGAAGCACTCAGAGAAGGGGCCACCAATGGGCGCAATGGTTTGGGGAATGTTTACGTCTGGGCTGCCGGGAATGGACGTCGAAAAGAGGATAACACCAATTATGACGGCTACGTCAATTCCATCTATACCATTGGAGTGGGAGCTTTTGCCGATGACGGCATTTACAGCTATTACAGCGAGCCGGGAGCTTCCATGCTGGTGTCGGCACCCAGTAGCGGCGGTAATTCTTCCATTACCACCACTTACATTCTCAACGGCTATACCAATGGTTTCGGTGGTACATCTGCGGCAACACCCTTGGTAGCCGGTGTGGTTGCCTTGATGCTGGAAGCCAACCCGCTGCTCACCTGGCGCGATGTCCAGCATATCCTGGTGGAGAGTGCGGTCGTCATTGATTCCACGGATATCGACTGGGCAACGAATGGAGTAGGGCAGGAGATCAACCATAGTTACGGTTTTGGAGCGGTCGATGCAGCGGCGGCCGTAAGTCTTGCGGCAGCTTGGGAAAATGTAGTTCCGGCCAGTACCGATACTTTGTCGGGGGGCAATGTAAATGAGTCCATCCCTGACGGTGCAGGTACTACCGAGATTGCCTATGGGGACTCCCTCAGCCGGATCATCCACGTAGATCGTGATCTGACTTTGGAACACGTTGAACTAAAGGTCAATATTACCCATTCTGCCATCGCACAGGTACGCGTGAGACTGATCTCTCCCATGGGTACGGAAAGCGTGCTGGCCGAAGGGCGTATTGTCGATTCATCCGGATTTACCGGCTGGACGTTCATGACGGTCCGCAATTGGGGGGAAAACAGTGCCGGCGACTGGACGATATTGATCGACGATGGATTGGCCGGAGAGCAGGGCACCTGGGAAGATGTGCAACTGATCCTCCACGGGACCGATAATGCCTGCGCGGTATCCGACCTGAACATTGATGAGGATCCGGTGATGGGCGGTATCTACCGGACGAATGCCGGTATTACTTCCTCGGGTACGATCCCAGCTAACTCGGAGGTGGCCTTTCGGGCGGGCACCCAGATCGTATTAAGCCCTGGTTTTCAGGCAGTAGCCGGGAGTAAATTTACGGCTAAGATCGATGCTTGTTCACCGCCTATTTCACAGAGTAAAGAGCCTCGCGAAGTGCTGGAAGTAAAATCCACTGATCTAATGTCGAGTGAAATAATGAAACTTCAGGTATATCCAAATCCTGCACAAAACGTAGCTACGGTTGCTTATGATCTGGAGCAGGATGCAGAAGTGACTATCGAATTGCTGGATATGCAAGGACGAAGGATGCAGCTAGTACAGTCTCTTGTGCTGCAACCGGCCGGTATTCATCAGCTTTGGCTGGATACGGACGGTTTACCGGCGGGAATGTATTTGATACGAATGTATGATGGTAAAATTATGAAGATGGAACGCTTGGTCGTGGAGAGGTGAAAAAAATCTATCCCGGCAACTCTATGGTAAAGATGGTTACCCCATCTTTCCTTTCCGTTGTCCGGGAGATGGAGAACTGCTATGTTGCTTCGCTCATATTCTCTTTTTTCTCATCACCCAGCGAATTTTAAACCGGAGAGCCTGATATTGGAGATAAAAGATAAATAGAGCCAGCTCAACCAGAATGAGTTCGGCTACGGGCGTCTGGTCCCACAGCGTACCTTCTGATACCTTGTCCAGGATCATCACTGCCGGCATGAAAAGGATGACCAGTACGGAACCATAGTGTTGATACAATTCACTACGGCTGACGGCCAGCCGACCGGTTTCGAATTGTTTTTTGATCTGGGATTGTTTCATGTTTTTTGATTAGAACTGAGATTGCAGGAAAATTACCGGTAAGTGAGGTCAGATCGATATATTTTCTGCCGAGTAGCCGGGATTACTCGATGGATGGGGCAGTGGTTGATCTTATTGATCCCTCCATCTTTTTGTCAGTAGGTTGTCGAGGACGGCTGTATTTTGATCGGATTTAATAAAACTGATGGACTATGAGTCAGCGATTTGCCGGCAACATATTCCGGATCCCTGCAATCTTCCATTCATCGTTTTTCATCACTGTGATAAACGTACTCCACATTCGCCGTTGCGTGCCATCTGTCTGTTCGATCACGTAGCGCGCATCTGCAATGGCGGAAGCGGGTGTGAGCAGGCGAATGTGTTCCACCGTCAGGGTGCGGGTACCGGGATTATTGCCGGAGCTACGCTGCATGCCCTTCACAGCAGTCCCAATGCCCCGTCGCCATTCTCCGGTGGATACTAATTGATCGATGTCTTTAGTGAGGATATTTTTGAGAAGAACGGTATCCTGGGTTTCCCGGGCCTGAGCGTATTGGGCGATGAGGGTGGTGATGGCTTGTTCATAATCCTGAACGGCAGCGATCTGGGCAAAAAAAGGTAGCGGGAGAAGGAGCAATAAATGCAGTAAAACATGCTTTGGTGTATCCTGCCATAATGTATTTGTGGATAGTTGTGTTTTCATATTGTTTTCGATCATTATTGTTTTTCATCGCAAACGGAAAAATTAGCAGCACTTTCCGCAAAGGCGGCCATTGATTGTATCTTTTCCAGCAACTCTTCATGATCCGCTGTAGGATCTCCCCAATGATTTGGCGTCTTCATGTATTCAGGAGTATTTTTCCATTCCTGTTCAAGAAGTACCTGGGCAATGATCAGATCAGTCAATGCGGCCTCATATTGCTGCAGCTGAATTTCACATTTACCTAACTCAAAATAGAGCATTCCTGATTCCCAATCCAAAAAGATGCAGGTTTTATAATCATAGATGGCCATCTGGTAGGCGTTTAAAGTTTGCAACTGTTCTGCTCGTTTGTAATAAAGATAGGGGAGATCTGCTCGATAATGTATTGCCATTGATAATAATTCGACCTCATCCCAACTGGCATTAAAAACAGGCCAATAGGAAAATTCTCTGGCAGAGATCTTCTCAAAAGCCTGCTGGTATGGATCTGTACATCCTGAAACAAATATTAAAAAAGAGACAAACAATAGGATTTTAGCGCATTCTAACCTGTTAGGTACTGTAGTTACTGACATTTTACAATGAGATTTATTTTATCGGGAAGTATCAAGTCCATAGATGATGATAATTGGAGCTTTGACCGGTCAGTCTTCTCTTTGTAGAGATCGACCTGGATAAATTTTAATGACAGTCTACCTTCCCCATACTTCCCATTTTCCCTATCTTCAACAGCAAAACGAAAACCATGCGTCTACCCATTCTTTTTGTAATTTTACTCAGCCAACTTTTTCTCATTAGTTGTGGGCCTTCGGAAATAAAGCTTTCAACCTTTATCACTACCCTCGGCAAAGACACCCTCGCCATCGAGCAATTTACCATGCAGCCCGAACGGATAGATGCCGAAGTCCTCATTCGCAGCCCACGCACGACCTACCAAAAGCAAACATTGGAAATGGACGAAACGGGCGCTTTTCAAAGCTTTCATTCCGTTTCTTATGATCCAAAGGATCCTGAGGGGGGAAAGGCACTGGAAGAAACTACTATCACCGTCGAAGGGGATAGCATGATTGTGACCCGTAGCCGGGAAGGGGAGGAGCAGGTCAATAAGCTGGCCTATAATCCCGGTATACTTCCCTGGCAGGATATGGTACACTGGCCTTACGAAGTGGCCACCCGCCACATGGTAGAAGCCGGCAAAACGTCCAGCGATCAGTTGATGCTGGCCGGTCGCAGTCCGGCTGTATTCGAGATCCGGACCATCGAAGGGGATTCTGTCTCGATCAAGCATCCGTACCGCGGTACCATGTACGCCCGCCTCGACGAGTACGGCGCTATTCAATACTACGACGCAACGGCTACTACCCGAAAACTGATCGTCCAACGCTCCGAGCCAGTGGATATGACGGCCGTAGCCAAATTATACGCCGAACAACCCATCGGCAGTCTGTCCGGTGAAGGAGAAACCAAAACGACCGTACACGGCGCCAGTATCGTACTTACTTACGGTCAACCGGCTAAAAGAGGGCGTGATCTTTTCGGCGGTATTGTTCCCTGGAATGAGCGCTGGCGTACCGGTGCCAATCGCGCAACGCACTTCTCCACCGACAAAGATCTGATCGTGAACGGCCTGGAGGTACCGGCGGGTGAATATACCCTCTTCACTATTCCGACTCCGGCGGGTGGTACGCTTATCATCAACAAACAGACCGGACAGAACGGCCAGCAATATGATGAAAGTCAGGATCTGGGCCGGGTGCCAATGACGATCCGGCAGCAGGATGAGTCGGTAGAACTGTTCACGATCGATGCGGTGGAGCAGGGAATTAAAGGCGCGCTGCAACTGAAGTGGGGTAATAC
>JAGQXH010000294.1 GCA_020436695.1 Lewinella sp.
GAAAGAACACTCCATGTGCAGTTAGACCCGAGAGTGGACGTTTCTGATGCCGATCTGGTGATGCAGCGTGAACTCAGCAAAGTATGCTATGATTCCTATCATCAACTACAGGATATTGTAGAAGCGATTGATTCCAGGTCTAATGCAACGGATGAACTAAACAAGTTGAGAGGACGTGGGGCAGTAGGAGATCCCGACATCATGTATGGTAGTATTCGCCAAACCCCCATTGAAGAGGAAACGGTTGTAGGCTTACAACATAAATTTTTGTTTGTGCTTAAATTGTTTCAATCTGCCGATGGTAAAATTTCTACTCAGGCCATTGAAGGGCTTGAGCTGTTAAAGGCTTCGTTGGAGGGGGTAAAGGCGAGGTGGGAGAAGTTCAATTAAGCGAAACCAACCTAAATACATCAATCACCCGCTTCTCCTTCTTAACCGCCAGCCCCATGCCGTCCAGCGCTTTGAAAAAAGAATCTGGATTTTCCGGTTCAAAGGAAAAATCAAAGCGAAAGCGTTGGTCGATCTGGGTGTCGTCTACCACCGGCATACCGGCAATGCCGTAAGACTCCAGGTATTCGGCAAATGCAGCCGGCGTAGCATCCGGTGAAATAAAATGATCTCCTCCAGCCCTGCGCTCCCCGACATCCCCGGCTGTAGGCAAGGTAATTCCCGTAGACTTGGCGTAAAGTACCCATACCTCCCTTTCCTGCGGTTGCCGGCTTGCCATCCAGCCGAAGTAAGCTGTCAGAGAGTCGAGCAGCATTTGCTCAAGCTGCGCCTGCTGCTCTGGTGCGACCAGAATATCTACACAGAAAGTTTCCTGCTCCGGGGCTTCCGGAATTTCCATCCGATATACACTGGTGTTGAGTGCCTCGCGGTACAACATAGGCACCTGAAAGTTAACGAAACTGCGCCGCCGCTCCCGGAACGGGCCCTTGTTATAGCTGCGCGAATGCGTTGGGGCATCCGAACGGTGGGGTTGGATCTGAAAGGATTGCCGGGCAGTAGTGTCCAGGCCGAAAATATCAAGTGTCATATCCCAGGGGCGATCCTCCTTCAAGGGTAGATCCACTGCTTTTCCGGCCAGGAGAACGGAAATTCCGCTTTCCGTCAGGGCCTCCGGACGGGTAATGGCCGAAATTTTCAGCTGGGGTGAAAGTACAATCGTATGAGGGATGACCCGATGCGGGAAGTATTCGCGCAAAGCCTCGCTTTCCTGCACGTAAATGAAAGGGAAGTCGGTATTAGCTTGAAAGGTATTGATCCGGGCGGTGGTCTCGTCCGATATCGCAATGATCACCAGATCCCCCCCGAAGGTTTGCTCCAGTTCCTTCAGGTGTTGCATGCTTCGGATACAAGGACTGCACCAAGTGGCCCAAAACTCCAAAACAACTGCCTTCTCACGGAAAGCAGACAGGGATACTTTTTCTGTGGTTCCCACCGGAATGAATTCCAGTTCCGGCATTTGTTCTCCAACGGTTAAAGGGCGGGCGGGTAAGGAAATGACGGTCAGGAAAATGATCATTGCAGTTGCTAAATATCTCATGATGTTGATTTTTTCTGCAAGCTAGGCGCATCCCAACGTATTTTCATTCAAGTGACATTTAAGAAGTGTAAATGTTTGTTAACAGATTTAAGCAGTAAAAAAATTGAACCTATTTTAGCTGTATGAGTAAACGGATCACCATATTGCTGGCTATCATGTTGTTCTGCCTGAGCGGATTGCTGCTCACCCAGGGCTACCTCGCCTATCAGGAATTCCAGCGCCAACAGCGGGATCTCAGCCTTCAGCTTAACGAGCTTTTTGCACAGGCAATAGCAGCAGAAACGAATGCTCGCCTGGATCGGCTGACCGATTTATTCCTGGCTGATCTGGACCGGCCGGAACTGGTTCGCATCGAAGTCCGTCGGGATACGGAAACGCCAAGAATGATCTTCGATCTCTTCGACGGCAACAGCAACGAACTGGCCACTTCCGTTAATTTTAAACAGATCGATCTCCTTGCCGACACTTTGAGCCCACCGCTTCTTCAGGCGTTCAGGGAACAAATGGCCAGGCAGGTGCGAGGCGATTTAGCGGACGAAAGTATCGTCTTTTGGACGGACACGCTCGGAGGAGCACTCAAGCGCCACGCCAGAGAAATGCCGGTGGACACCGCTGCCTTGCACGTCAGTTTTGAACACAGCTTGGACAGTCTGGGAATCACGACAGCTTATAAGATACTGATCGATTCCACTTTTGAAACTACTTCGTCCGGAAGCAGGAAAGCAGTCTTTTATACCAAAGCTCACCCCCTTTTTGGCCCGTCCTGGATCGGGGATCAACAGGCCATGGCAATGCTCAAGAATCCGGCTTACACCATTTTTCGCAGGTCCTTGTTCACGATCGCCGGTTCGGCTTCCGTCATCCTGCTGACCCTGCTGAGTTTCTTCCTGCTGTTTGCCACTATTCTCCGCCAGAAAAAGCTTTCGGAGATGAAAGACGACTTCATCGATAATGTCACGCACGAACTGCAAACGCCGATCGCCGCCCTGAGACTGGCCCTGGAAAGTCTACAGCAATTTTCGGTAACCGAAAGAAGAGAGCGTTTTTCCCGTTACTTACAGGTCTCTACCGCTGAACTGCACCGGCTTTCAGAACTGGTAGACAGCATTCTACAGCACAGCACTGGCCGGGAAACAGCAAGTATCGAGCGGGAATCCGTGAATGTTATGGCGCTCTTGCAGGAAGCTGCCGGCCGCCACCATCTAAGGGCCGAAAAACCAGTTTTTATTCAGCTGCCGGCCATAGATACTTTTGAGGTTTTTTCCTCCCCTTTTCACCTGAATACCATTGTGGACAACCTGCTGCAGAATGCTATCCGTTACTCGGATGCCCGGGGTGTACACATCGACATTCGTCTTCGCCGTCAGGACGATGGTTTCCTGCTGGAGATCGCCGACGACGGTTGGGGGATTCCCCCGAAGGATCGTCGGGATATCTTTGAAAAATTCTATCGCTCCTCAAATAAAGACCGGAACTACACCATCAAGGGCATGGGGATCGGTCTGTACCACGTCAAGCAGTGCGTGGATGCACTGGGCGGCAGCATCCGGGTATTCGACAACCGGCCCCGGGGAACGGTGATGGAGGTGAAATTGTAAGCTTTCGGTGCTTGGTACTCGGTAGTGTCTTGAAAATCAAAGAAGATTTTCCGAATAGACTCAGTTAATTTAACACTTCCGGGAAAATTGATGATAATGGCAAAAATACTATTGGTTGAAGACGAACCTTCTCTCGCCATGCTGATCCGGGATAATTTGGAGCAATCCGATTATGAGGTGGTCCAGGCTGCCGACGGCGAGCAGGCTATCCGGCTTTATCGCGAACAAAAACCGGATCTTATCGTGCTGGATGTGATGCTGCCCCGCCGGGACGGCTTTGAAGTGGCCGGTATTATTCGCACCGCCGATCGGAACACGCCCATCCTTTTTCTGACTTCCAAAGCCCGCCCGCGGGATGTCGTACGCGGATTCGAAGCCGGGGGGAATGACTACCTTAAAAAGCCCTTCGGGCTGGAAGAACTGCTCATCCGTATGAAGGTATTACTCAGTGATAAACGACTCCTCCACAATGGACCAACGCTGCCGGATACCTATTCCATCGGCCGTTATACCCTGGATGTGATGAAGCGCCGGCTGGTTTTCTCCGGTAGGTCGACCGATCAACTGACCATCCGGGAAGCAGAGCTGCTCCAGTTATTCTGTCAAAACCAGAATGAGCTACTGCGCAAGGAAAATATCCTCCTGCAGATCTGGGAGGACGACGCTTTCCTCAATTCGCGCAGCCTGGATGTTTTTATATCCCGCCTGCGCAGCTACCTTAAAAATGATCCGAATGTGGAGATCGTCAATCACCGCGGCCTGGGATACCGGCTGGTGGTGCATGGAACTTGAGTTATGGGCAAGCGATCGTTGATAGTAGCAATGACTTGCGGCCTGGCCCGCACACGTAGCGTCGGGGTACTAAGACCCATTTGCCCAGTAGTATGAATTTGGAAACTAACTAATACAACGGTATCCCCGCCAAACTCTTCAACTGAATTTCCGTGATCTTCTGCCGGTACTGCACATCGCTCAGGCGGTCTTTTACCTGCGTCTCGGTGAGAATAGCTTCCCGGACATCAAAATTGGTAGCACGACCCGAGCGGTAAAGCTGGCGGGCAAGGGAAGTGTTTCGTTCGGCGGTCACCACATTGCGTCTTTCCAGTGCAAGCAGCTCTTGCAGGGCGATATAATCCTGATAGAGAATGGCCAGATCTGCCCGCAGATCTTCTTCCAGTTCTTCTCTGGACAGTAGCACATTTTGCTTGAAGAGTTCGGCGTTATCCAGATCCTTTTTGATGTTTCTGCCCGGGAAGATGTTGTAGCTGATGCCCATCCCAATGCTTGGCCCAAAACTTCGGTTGGATAAGGCAAAGCCGATCTCCGCTTTGGAATAGTTATAGTTATAACCTGCGTTTATATCCACCTGGGGGTATAAAACTGAGCGGGCCTCTTTGATCTGGGTCAAAGCGATCTGTTCGTCGTATTGCAGTAGTTTGACATCGTGGTTTTGCTGAATGGCCAGTTCAGTTAATTCGTTGAGGTTGGGGAGCAATGTTTGCGGTACGTCCGGTGAAACAACAAAAACCGTTTGCGGATCTCGTCCCATCATCCGGTTGAGGGAGATCTTGGCCTGGTTCAGCTGATCGATCTGGTTCAGCAGGGCGGAACTATCGGCATTAACCAGGTTGGTGGTTTGTAACACCTGCAGGGCCGTACCGGTACCGATCTTAAGTTTGGCATCAGCCAGCTCTTGCAGATCCCGGTTAAGTTGTAGCGATTGCTCCCTGATATCTACCTGTTGCCTGATACGTACTATCCCGTAATATACATTCTGGATCTGGGTAACGAGATCATGCATCGCCCGCCGCGTAAAGGCCTGGCTACGTTGCTCCTGCAGATCCAAACGCTCTTTGACCGCGAACATGGCAAATCCGTCAAATGCCGTCCAGTTGAGGAATAAGCCGGTTCTCAGGCTGGTGTTACCGGCGCCGGTTGCTCTTCTCTCATCACCGGAAAAAAGTTTCTGCACCGTGTTGCTGTTGCTATAGGTTAGATTTGCCGTTGTACTGATCTGAGGAAGAAATCCGGCATTACCATAGGTGTTGCTGTTACCGGCAATTGCTTCATTATTACGGGAAATACGGATATTGTAGCTATTCTCCAGACCAGTCTGAATGGCCTCTTCCAGCGTTAAAATATCCTGGCTGAAGCCGTTCTGAACGACACAAAACAGAAAAAACAGTAACTGGCCTATATGGCGGAGTGATTTCATTATCTAGATGTTTTCGTTTTCCTACATACCATCAAACAAGAAATTTTTCCTCGTCTTTACTTTTACTTTTGAAGTAGGTATAAATAGCCGGGATGACGAACAGCGTCAGGAACAGGGAAAAGATCAGGCCGCCGATAATGGCAACGCCCATCGGGATCCGGCTGGTAGCGGCAGAACCAAAGGCCAGGGCGATCGGAGTAACCCCTAAAATAGTGGCCATACTGGTCATCAGGATCGGCCGTAAACGCAAGGTAGCCGCGTCTATTACTGCAGCCTGGGTGGAAAGCCCGGCTGCTCTCCGTTGATTCGCGAATTCGACAATGAGGATACCGTTCTTGGTCACAATACCTACCAATACGATGATACCGATCTGACTGAAGATATTCATCGTGTGGCCGAATAACCAGAGTGAAAATAAGGCACCTACCAAAGCCAGCGGCACGGTGAACATGATGATCATCGGATCAATAAAACTCTCGAACTGTGCGGAGAGGGCCAGATAGATCAATGCCAGCGCCAGGAGAAAGGCAAAATACAAGCCGCCGGAACTTTCCACGAAATCCTTGGATGCCCCGGACAATGCCGTTTGGAAAGAATCGTCCAGGACTTTCTCCTTGATCTCATCCATGGCCTCGATGCCCATACCCAGGGTGTAGCCGTCGTTGAGGTCGGCCGATACGGTCGCAGCAATATAACGGTTGTAGCGGTAGAGGGCCGGTGGATTGGATTTTTCTTCGAAGTGGACGAGGTTACTCATCTGAATGAGCTGTCCGGCCCGGTTGCGAACGTAGATATCACTCAGGTCGCCGGGATCGTCGCGGAACTGCCGGCCGGCTTCGCCTACCACCTCATATTGTTTACCATCGCGGATGAAGTAACCGAACCGCTGTCCGCTGTAGAACAATTGCAGGGTTTCGGCAATATCCCGGACGGTTACCCCCAGGCTGCGAGCCCGTTCGCGGTCGATGATGATGTGTAATTCCGGTTTGGTGAATTTCAGATCGAGGTCCACAGCGGAAAAAGCCGGATGCTGCTCCGCTTCAGCAACGAAACGAGGTAGGAATTCTTTCAATTTTTCAAAATTGGGCGCCTGAATGACATAACGTACCGGAAAACCCCGCAAGCTACGGCTCACCTCGATGGTTTGCTGCTGGGAAATAAAAGAGCGTGCATAATTCAACTTGTTGATCTGAGGGAGCAGACTTTTTACGATCTCATCCTGGCTTCTCGACCGCTCGCTGGGATCAACCAGCGAATAGAAGACCATGCCGGAATTGGAAGAACCTGAACCACCAAATCCGGGCGAGGTCAAAGCGATGTAGGCCTGCTTTTCTGCCAGTGTATCCAGGATGTCAAGCACCTGGACCACATAGTCATCCATCACTTCGAAGGAGGTACCTTCCGGTGCCGTCATATTCACCCGAAAGTTGCTCTTATCTTCCATCGGGGCCAATTCCGTAGGTAATACCAGCAGAAAATAATAAATGGCTGCACCAGCTGCCAGTGAGATCGGCCAGGCCAGCCAGCGTACCCGCATGAATCCCTTAAGTGACCGGTTATACAAGTTGATCATCCCCTTAAAGAATACCTCCGTCTTGTTATACATCCAGGAATGCTTGGACTTGCGTAAAAAACGGGAACTCATCATGGGCGTGAGCGACAGGGAGACGATGGTAGAAATAATGATGGCACCGGAGACCACCATCCCGAATTCCCGGAATAGTCGGCCGGTTATTCCCTGGAGGAAGATGATGGGCATAAATACAGCGACCAGGGTAACGGTCGTGGCGATAATGGCAAAATAGATCTCCCGGGAACCTTCATGACCGGCTTCCAGCGGCGCTTGTCCGTCTTCAATTCGCCGGTAAATGTTCTCCATCATCACGATCGCGTCATCCACCACCAGACCGGTTGCCAGTACAATACCCAACAGGGTGAGGATATTGATCGAAAAACCGAAAAGATACATAATGAAGAAACTCCCGATCAAAGAGATCGGTATGGCGATAACCGGGATCAGAGTAGTTCGCCAATTGCGCAGGAAAAGGAAAATGATCAATACCACCAGGCCAAAGGCGACCAGGATGGTATCTTCGACTTCCTCGATCGCTTTGCGAATGCTGGTCGTCCGGTCAAAGGAGTAACCCACGCGCACATCATCCGGAAGGTCTCGCTTAATCTGTTCAATTCGTTTGTATACCTCATCGGCTACGGCAATGTTGTTGGCACCAGGCAGAGGGCTTACCGCCAGCCCCACCATTTTTATTTTCCCCGATCCACGCATCGCCGAGGTCATATTTCGGGCTTGCAGACTCACCAGTGCGATATCCTTTACCTGTACGATCACGCCGTCGGTTTCTCTAACTACCATTTCGGCGAATTCCTTCGGTGAATTAAGACGACCGAAGGTCCGGATCGTTAATTCGGTTCGTTTTCCCTCGATCCGGCCGGAAGGCAATTCCAGGTTTTGCTGCTGAATGGCATTCCGCACATCCAAAGGCGTCAGTCCATAAGCCGATAGCTTAGCGGGGTCCATTTCGATGCGGATGGCGTATTCTTTTTCCCCCCAAACGTTGACGCCGGAAACACCGGGTACGGTCTGTAGTCTTTCTTTAATGATATTATCGGCGATCTGGCTCAAACTCAGCAGATCACGGTTATCACTTTGGATGGTCATCCCCAGAATGTAAGAGTTGTCGTCTGATTTACGTACACTCGGTGGATCGGCGTCCGGCGGTAGGCGGCGCTGGGCACCCGATACTTTATCCCGCACGTCGTTGGCCGCCGCCTCCAGGTCCGTGCCGATCTCGAACTCCACCGTGATCGAACTCCTGCCGTCCGAACTTCTGGAAGACAGCGAACGGATACCCGCAATACCATTGACACTCTCCTCCAGCGGTTCGGTGATCTGCTTTTCGATAATATCGGCATTAGCCCCCACATAACTGGTGGAAATGGAGATGATCGGCGGATCCACTACCGGGTATTCCCGCAAGCCCAGGTAAGTGTAGCCGATCGCCCCAAAAAGTAGGATAACGATCGAAATGACGGTAGCCAATACCGGCCGATTAATACTGGTGGAAGCGAAACTCATTGCCTAGCCTATTTTGAGGTTTCTATAATATTGGTTATCTGAATTGGGGCTCCGTCGGAAATCGCCATGAGCCCGGTCACTAAGATCGTATCGCCCAGTTGTAATCCTTCTGTAACCTGTACTTCCGTTGCCTGCCGTTCTTCGGTCTGTACAAAAGTTGCAATTGCCCGGTCATTGCGGGCTACATATACCTGTTTGCCATCTAATACGGGGATGACCGCATCAGTGGGGATCAGCATCGCTTCATTATTAACACCGGTGACTAAGGTTACTTTGGCAAATTGCCCCGGTTTGAGGATATTTCGGCTATTCTGAGCGGTTGCCCGTACTTTGAAGGTTCGGGTTTCGGGAGAGATCCCCGTACCGATGGCGTAGACTTTTGCAGTAAAGGTATCATCAGCGCCGACAATCGTAAAACTCAGTTCCTGCCCGGCACGAACCTGAGTAAGGTAGCGCTCCGGTACATCGAATTCCAGCTTGATGGGATTGATCTGCTCCAATTCAACGATGATGTCATTGGGTGTAATATAGGCTCCCTGGCTAATCGTTCTCAAGCCCAATACACCGGAAAAAGGCGCCCGGATCTCCGATTTTTCCAACTGTACATCAATGACCTTTTGCTGCGCCTTGATGGCTTCTACCCGGTTTTCCAGGCGATCGAGCTCCTCGGTACTGATCCCCTGAACGGCCAGCAGTTCTTTACCCCGTTCTACCTCCTTGGTGGCCAGATCCAATTCAACCTGCCGCATGTTTTTCTCAGCCTCGAGCGCCTCCGTATCAATCCGCCCCAGCAATGTACCCTGTTTAACAAAGGAAGCTTCCGAAAAATCCAACATTACCAGTTTGCCGGATCGCTCCGGACGAATTTCTACCGCCTCATAGGCGATGAGGTTACCGGTAGCATTGATGATCTCCTGCAGTGAACTTGGTTGAACGATAAAACCTTCAACAGCTGTAACTCTGGGGCCGGAGGGACGGGAGGAAGCGGGCGACGGTTCCTTTGTTTCTTTCTGATCCTTGCATGAAGGAAGTGCAAAAAATAGTAGACAGGCAGCTAAAACCCACCCCATGTCCCGGCGGTTCGTATTTTTCATCGACATTTATTGTTAATGATCCGGTGATCACGAATTGTAATTATATGACTGGAATTTCCGAAAAATGCTTACAAATGAAAGGTGAAATTGTAAATAAT
>JAGQXH010000295.1 GCA_020436695.1 Lewinella sp.
AAAAAACTTTCGAAAATCAAGGCAGAACTATATGATCAGCCTTATCCGGGTAGCATAGAAGTCTACCTTTATAAAAATGTACCCTATAATAATTTCCTCATTATCGACCCTGAATCCATTGAAGGAAGAATGATGGTATCCCATTATCTCTATGGTATTCGACGGGCTGATTGCCCGGTAGTTGAATTTTCCAAAAAAAGTAATCGCAGTTTGTATCGACGGTACCTCGCCTCTTTTACCGCTATGATAAATAATGCGAAAAAGTATAGTTTGTAAAAAGTAAGCACACTTTCCTCTTGGCAATACATAAATCCACGTAGATCCACATAGCAGATTTTAGATGAATGAAGGGCTGGAATCGCCCTTTTTTTATGCCCAAATTTGTCAGTGGGAAGGAGATAGCAGGTAAATGAGAGCTTTTGTAACAAAGTAAATACGTGTTCTGGTCTACTGCGTAAATTGATCGAAACAGTAAAAACTACAGCAACCGGGTATGTGGTGCAGCCACCGATATACCCTGGTCGAATTATGTCAATTATTTTTTCACAAAAACCGTTTTGTCATGGATCTCAACGCTTTAATTGAGATGATGATCGTCGTTACCGAGATCATCGTCACTTAAAATTTAGTATTCAGTTGGGACGTCCCTCAATTTTTTCCAGGATCCAGGCATCGCAAATTAGGTTTTTGTATTTTTCACGATAGGTAAGGAGTTTATCCTTGCTGTTTCTTTCATTGGTAAGATGCTTGACCAATTTAGCGAAGTTATTACAGGCCGCCATAAGATTAGGAGAGATATCTTTTGCTCTTCTCACCTGCATAGAGAAAGCATTGCAGGTATCGATCATGGTTTCCGAATACCCGTCCTGTTCGTAGAAACTGCGGATTAACATTGATTTATGGTGTACAATAAGCAGGGTATTACTGAGTTCTAGTCCTTCCAATAATTCAATTGTTCTTTTGAAATCACTTTTTTCAAAAGAAAGCCTGGCCCAACATAGCTTTCCGATCCCTTCCCGTTCTGAGGCCACTAAATATCTCTCCCACTGACTTATGAAATTTTCTACCCATCTGTAGTCTTTATGCTCACAGCCTAAATTGACTATATTACAAAAAGAATCACTGGGAAAATGTCCATCCTGTATCAAAAGCTTTTGCTGAATGCCAACTCTGTATAGATCGAAGATTATTTGATGTCTTTTTAATTGCGACTCCTGCGTTTTGGTGGCTATGTAATTTATTAGATAAAGTAATACAATCAACCCCTCTTCCGGGTCTTGGATTTTGTGCTCGAATAGAAGCGACTTCAAATACTGGAAGCTATTCTCCTGCTTGTCTCTTACCAAATAAAAAAGATGGTGATACTGTCTTGCTAAATCCGTTTGCTTCTCGATCTTCAACCAATTCTTTTCAATAGCATCCAGTAAAAGTATTTCTGATCCCTCATTCTTTAATGACCGCATTCTACTGATAAACTCAGCTCCATATTTCTTTTTGCTCAGGAAATAAAAAATATCCAAAGTAGACATTATCCGTTTTATGAGTTCAGCAGAATCTTTTTGAAGTTTATTGACTGTGGTTGAATAATAGCGATAATGCGTCAATTTAAGTTTATCGATATAATCCCAGAGCGTGGGGACAGCATTTTTGTCAAAGTGTTTGTCAAGACGGTCGAGAATTTGAAGAAAGACCGTAGACAGATGCCGTTTTTTCAAAATATCCAGAAAGAGCAGATTTCTTTTTCTGTGATCATATTGCAATTCTTTCCAGATAAGATACTCTTGTAGCACACGGTATAGATCGGAGAGTTGATAAGAGAGGGACTTGTATTCCTGAGATTGAGGTTTCAATCGAAACAATTCGCCGGGTGTTCCTGAGGGATTCAGCAAAATACGCTCAAGAAGCCGGCGGGCTTTCTTATAGCGTTTTGTGCTGTAATTGTTTTTCAGAAAACTGGTAAAGTCTTGCACTTCTTTTTTTTTGAGCGTAGCAAAGACACTAAAGAAAGAATGCTCTTTCACGTTTTTTCTTTTTGGAAAAATTGGAAAATTATTAGAATTTGTTTTTTGGGTGTTGGTGCATTTGATTGTTTATCAGTGATTTATTTGATGAATTTGCTTGTTTGGTGTAGAAGTCAAGTTATTTTTTCTTTGGAAGATAGGTAGAATCGTACTTTTTTTACCAAGATCTATACGATAAATTTGGATCATCAAAGTTTTGCAGTAAATATTGACTAAGCCCAATGAGAGAAACCAGAAAATACCTGCTTGATAGATTCCAACAGCATTTGCATGAAGATTATCAGGACTATTGTTGTACCCAAGGACTAAACCCCAGTATTCAGGGGCTTATAACTTTTCTTATTGATAAAGATGTTGTATCGCCCAAGCAAATTAAAGACTTTACAGTGCTTAGAGAATTTCAGGAACTGTACCCAACACAAAAATACCGTAAAACCCAAACCGTAAATATGATCGCGGACCGGTTCAATATTTCGGAGAGAAGTGTTTGGGGAATTATACGGGGTGTTAAAGATGAGTAATATGTTATATTTGTTTTGATTAAAGACAAAATAATATGACCATCGCAATTTTGAGCCCGATCGAAGTGGAGTACAGCGCAGTCAGACGATTTGTCGAAGACAGGCGGGAACAGATAAGAGGGAACATCATCTATGAAGTAGGAAGATATGAGACGTCCAGGATTGTGTTACGGCAGACAGGTGCCACTAATCAGGCCTGTATGCTGGCTACTGAAAAAGTGATCCGTGATTTTGAACCGGATTACCTGTTTCTGGTCGGTGTCGCAGGAGGTTTGAAAGATGTGGCAATAGGTGATTTACTGGTTGGTACCAAGATCTATGCTTACGAGATCGGTAAAGAAACAGCCAATGGATTTGTAACTCGTCCGGAGTCTTTTCGGCCAGACCCCTTGTTGATAGAAAAAGCCAGGTTTGTTGCCAGAAACTTTAGTGATCTTGCCGGTATTGATTATCAGGTGTTCTTTGGCGCTATTGCCTCGGGAGAAAAAGTGATCACTTCTCAAAACTCCCGCGTTGCACAAATGATCAGGAGCAATTACAACGACGCGCTCGCAGTAGAAATGGAATCGTTCGGATTTATACAGGCAGTTAGCGAGCACGTCAAGATCAGAAGTATGGTCATACGTGGGATATCTGATCTTTTAGATGATAAAAGCAAAATGGATGCTACCGGCACCCAATATCTGGCCTCTACACGGGCTGCAACTTTTGCTTTCGAATTAATAAAATACATTCACAAAAATCCGGAGTCAACCACCATGAAAAAAAACGAGTTGGAGCAAGCCGAAGCACTGGAATTGCTTGAGCTGCAACAGCCATTAGGGGGCCGTGTCGAAAAGGAAACTCCAAAGGAAGGCCTTGACATAAATGAGTTACGGAAACTTAAGGCCGCTATCGCAAGTAATCGAATTCCGGAGGTGATCGACCGTTTACTGAAATTGTCACAAAATCGGGATGTTCTACATAATGAAATAGTTACTCAATCGGTCAAGTGGAAAACGCTTCAGTCAAAAAAGCGGATAGGAATAATTAGTAATTCCGAGGCAAACCAGGAGACCGCCCAAGTGACTTTTACTTTGCTCAATATAATTGATGAACTGGGTAAAAATAAAAGCTAAAATGTGGCCCTGACGGTAACTAAACCTCAGTTTTGATCATTATATTAATTTTGGGAACATTTACTTATCTTTCATACGAATGGAGTTGCCCAGAGTTATAATTATCGCTTCCGGTTTCTTGTTCTTTTCCGCTTCTGTGCTAATAGCCCAGATTGCTCCTCCACTCGATGGAGAGTGCCTGTTGTTGTGGGAGAGAGCTACAAAAGAAGGGACTTATCGGGCCTATCAAGATTTTTTGTCCAGTTGTGAAGGAAAAAGATACGCTTCAATTGCGGATATAAAGGTCAGGTCTATTAGAAATAATTGTGAATCGCTGTATCGGCTCTATGGCATAACACATGATAATAAATACCTGATCGAGTATATTAATTCCTGTCGGGGATACAATGAAGAGCAAATGAGTTTTATGGAACGCGAATTTACCACACCTCCGGAAAGCTCATTCCTGAATTGGGTTGAAAGAATTACATTTGACCGACACCTATTATACAGTTTGCTCATATTGATCACTGCCCTGCTGTTTATCTACCGGGAACTGATGAAGGATCGTGCAGAGTCTAACTAATGTAGCTTACTTAACAACCATACTCTAAACACAGTTATGTCAGGAACAGCAAAGTTTATTCAGCAAAGACAAGAGGTCTTCCGATATATTCCGGGGTTTGACATTGAAGCTGTCGCCAGGGCAAAAGTAATGGTTATTGGTGCCGGAGCGTTGGGAAACGAGGTATTGAAAAATCTGGCACTTCTTAATATAGGCTACGTAGTGATCGTTGATTTCGATGTAGTGGAACCATCTAACCTGTCCCGTTCGGTCCTGTTTCGGGAAGCCGATTGTGATGGTAAGACCCTGAAAAGTCTGGTAGCTGCCAGGCGAATTCGGGAACTTAATCCTTCTATTAAGATCAACGTCATCAACGGGGATATTGCCGCTGATGTCGGCCTGGGCGTCTTCCGGAGAATGGATGTTATTATTGGTTGCCTGGATAATATTCTAGCCAGACAAAGCGTCAATCGTGCCGTATTTAAAATAGGCAAGAGCTGGATTGATGGCGGACTGGATGATACGTCAGGATCGGTAGCATCCTATCGCAACGGGCACGCGTGTTATGAATGCAGCCTGTCAAAATCGGATCGTGAACTGATTCGGCAACGATTTAGTTGCCCGGACAAGATCAGACGGTATGCAAGTGTAGGACGAATGCCTACTACTCCAATTAATGCTTCCATTATCGGCGCCTTGCAGGTACAACAGGCCATGTATGAGATCAATGGGATAACAGATCAGGATCTACTCGGGAAGAAGTTGAAATTCTTTGGAGGGATCAATGAAATGCTCATCACGAATATGATGGAAGTGCACGAGCCACATTGTCTCAGTAACGATGAATATCCGGAAATTATTGAGAGTGATAATTTGCGGGCAGAGATGTCTGTTGGAGATTTTCTGAAGTGGGCCAGATCGTATTTTGAGACGGAAAATGTTACCTTACGCTTGGATGACGAATTTGTTACAAGCCTCATGTCTGAACAAACAGGAGCGATTTTCACAGTAGGGATCCCTCGTCTGAGTCTGGATGACCAATATGTAGAGCGTTTTAAGCAATCGGATGAAGATGTGATCCATATTAAGGATATCGTATATGAGGTGGATGACCATTTTCCTGACCAGCTGCTTACCCTTAAAGAAATCGGAATCCCGCATCTACATATTGTCAACGTATTGGTCGATGGGGATGATAAATATGTCGAATTGACAGGAGATGAAGCTTTTTTAGAATTTACTTGAAGGTTCAATATACTACTGGACAGTTGGACAGTTGGACATTGGGACATTGGGATTCATCCAAACATCCAAACATCCCAACGTCCCAACGTCCCAACGTCCCAACGTCCAGTAAATAAGAAGATTCAATATGCCTGTATTACAAAATTCTCCATTGCAGGCAAGATCTAGGAGCGCTGGATGTAGGGAGTTTTGACAACAAATTCTTCCACTATTAACAGATTTTTGCTTTATGGATAAAATTAAACTTACAGTAAGAATATTACCGGCAGGAAAAGAGGTGATGGTAGGTGTGCCACCCAATACACTGGGATCAGAACTCATTGCTGCTATTCTCGGTAGGGAAGACCTGGAATTACCCAGAAAAAATTCGGACGGAGTCTTACTTCAGTACGAATTAGTTTGTAAGGAGACCGGAAACAGAGAGGTAGGGGCAAATGCTACGCTTGGTGAGGCAGGAGTTAAGGAAGGCAATACGATCATTATGTCACCCAAGCAGTTTACAGCGGGATGAGATCATACTGTCTGCTGATGTTCTCTATCATAAAACAAGATCAATATGCCGGAACCGCTCAGATTCAATATATCTAAACTGAATGCTTTTGACCGACGAAAGGCTGCCGATTATATGGCGCTTTATAAGTTGTGTGCTCAATCCAGGAAACTCTCCTTTGATGTGGTCGATTACAATAAAAAGCAGATCCCGATCGAATACAATGTGACATACCGGAATGTGAAAGGCATTATCGGGATCAATGCCGATAAATCTCCGCGCTTTGGGTTGGATCATGTGCTTAACATTTGGCTCGCTCCGAAATATCCACAGCCGGAGGCCAAATGTAAATTCCTTACTGACATCTGGCATCCCAACGTAAGGTATGCCGGACCGACCAAAGGTCGGGTATGTTATAATTCAAGGGACCTTCCCGCTGATTACCAATTGGATGAACTGGTAGAGTTTATCGGAAAGATGATCCAGTATAAGAACTATCACGCGATCCTGGATAAGCCGCCCTACCCGGAAGACCCGGAGGTGGCCAAATGGGTGGTCGAATACGCCGAGCCATTGGGGCTGGTGGATTATAGCCGATCCAAAGCCGTTGATGACGCCTATCTGTTGGATCCCATCCCTGGAAACGAACCGCCGCCGAAGCCAGACATCGAATTTGATTATTAATTAGATCAGTAAATGCAAACCCCATGCCACGGTTTTTTAGATTTATTCAACGGTATCTTAAGCATCTGGAAACAGGCATGCAGGGCATGACATGCCTCTTTCACCGGTCAGCAGGACGGCTACTGGCCGTGGCACTTATCGGTATGTTTTGGGCGGTTCCGGCCTTGACGCTGTCTGGTCAAACTGCCGACCCCGATTGGATCGGCAGTTCTCCCGCTGTTTATAATATTGAGGTCGGGAAAACCAAAGGACAGGTCATCATGCAATATTTTCTGTTGAAAGGCAATAAGACCTATTACTGGAGGAGCAATAATCCGGCCAGGAAATTCGACGAGGAATTAAATATCAGTGAAAAAGACGAATTCCGGGTAAAAGTGGAATTCCGACTGGATCCGAAGGGGCCTCAAAACAGCAGATATGCCCTGGAGATTCCCAGTGAGAGTTGGGTGACGACGGAGGATTGTTTTATCGAACCGAAAGTTTTGAACTTTCCGATGAGAGCACTGGCAAATGGCCACCTGGAATTTCCCTTAAAGTTGTCTGCCGGTTGCGATAAGAGCTCCAAGATAAAGCTGGACTTCAGATTTGTAGATAACGGCAAGGTAGAAAAGTTCAATATCAGTGATCATTTCGGTAATATTCTCCATCGCAAAACCGATCAGTACAATACCCGGATTGAGATCCCGATCAAGGTCCATGATTCACGAAGGCTTGCCGAAGTGGCCCAGGCAAAAGCACCGGAAAAAGCCACAGAAGACATTGCGCCGAAAACCGGAGCGCTGATAGAAAAAGCAACAACGACGGCCCCGGCGGAGCAACCGGTATCCCCTCGCCGCACTCCCGAGGAATGGATGACTGATACACTGGAAACGATTGCCTTAAAGCATGGTAAACTGATCGATCAGATTGCTGCACTCGAAATGCTACAGGATGCAGTAAGTAGCCCGGTCAGAAAGGAACTGGTGCGGGAATCCATTGCGGCAAAAGTAAAGATCTACTTCGATAATTATATTCTTGCCACTGCTGTTCCATCCTGTGAGGAGGAACTGACCATAAAATTTGGCGAGACGCCGGAGTATGCCTATCTGGACGAAGCCGACCGAAAGCGATACGAGGACTACAAAACAGCCTGTGAGTCGAAGCAGAATGCCGAAAAACGGGCTTTCAATGCTGCTAAAAACAATGACACGGTCAAAGCCTACGAAGCTTACCGGAAAGCGTATCCGCAGGGGAAGTATGTTGCCAAGGCCGATAGCCGCATTGAAGAGATTAAGAACATCGATAAAGAAGCCTGGACCGATACGGAGCAGGAAGCCGGCAAGACGGAAGATCCGTGCCGGAAAGCAGCCCTGTTTGATGCTTACCTGAAAAATAGTATCCATCATACCAACTACCGGGTATCGGCAGAAAGAGAAAGGAAAAAGGCCAGCGAGCATTGCAACGATTTTCGCATCGAAAGTGTAAGACAGGATGCCGGTGACGGGGTTTATGTGCTGGAGGTCAAAAACGGAGAAAAACCATACACCGGAACCGCCGGGATCGAAACCCTCCGGCTAAAGATCGACGGGACAAAGATCACAGTTAAGGTATTGGAAGAAGGTGATTATCCACTGACAGTGACGGATAGATCGGGAAAATCCGCTTCCTATACGATCAATGCGGTCAGTCCTGATCTTATGCTGATTGTCGAAGAAGAGAAAATTGTGGTCAGGGGCGGCCGGGGCCCCTTCTACTTTGAAGTGAAGGATATGGAGGTAGAGCCGTACCTGCTGCAGAAAGGGCGTGAGATCTCCTCTGCGGATCTCTGTAAAGCATTGGGAATGAAGACCTCTTTCGACTACCTGATCCGGGATGTAGATGGTAATCTATCCGGCGTGGAAACCATGTCGATCGGGGCCGGCTCAAAGCCATTTCCAGTGGGCCGCTTGCTCCTGGCAGCATTGCTCCTGGCAGTAGCTTTTGCCCTATATCGTTTCCGCAATAAATTGAGCACACTCCTGCCCAATATCAAAACAAAAGAAGATCGGCAATGGGAACGGGCACTACAGGCAAAAACCAGGAGAAGTATAGAAGCATATGAAGAACAATATCCGGATGGGAAATATATAGCAAATGTGCCGGGTATAAAAGAGGATATTGAAACCTGGGACAGAGCCCTGGAGGCGAGCGATCTCAGCATCTATACGTCGGCGTATCCTGAAGGAATATTTAAGGAGGAAGTTGGTGAACTGGAAAAGGAAATAGAACGTTGGGAAGAGTGTAGGGAATCCGGCCGGTACAGCCATTATCTGGAAGAATATCCTGCCGGCCACTTTGCGGTAAAGGCAAAAGAATCCATGATGGAGCAAAAGGACAATGAATCCCGCAAAGAAAAACAGCTGAGGGCGCCTAGTATTGATATTCATTTGCCGGATCAGGAAAATACTGAAGCCCAAAGTGAAAGCAATACTGTCGGGCCGGTGGTATTACCGGCCACTGGATACTACACTTTTCACCTGAATACCCACTGGGCAGATACGCTGGTACAGCAGGTATGGATGTCGAAAGAAGCCTGTCAGGACGCTTACTTTTTGATAGAGGATGCCACCAGGGCCGCCTTCATGCAAAAAGATACCATCCCGGAAGTAGGCGGTTTCCTGTTGGGGGTTCCGCATAGAAACGAGGATGATACTTTCGATGTTCGGATCGAGAAGTTCGTCAGTGTCAAGCCGCAAAATAACGGAGAATACGAAATTACTTTCGGCAGAGAAGCCTTTATACAATTGGATGACGCACTGGAAAAAGACAAGTCGCTGACTACGGTCGGATGGATGCATACGCATCCGGGGCACGGCCTTTTTCTGTCGGGAAAGGATCTGGAAGTGGTGGAAGCCTTTTTCAGGGAACCGTATCACCTGTCGATGGAGGTGGATACCAAGACCCGTCATCTGGATACGGCCTTCTTCACCCGAAGAAAGGACCGGCAGCTAAACAATAGCCTGCCCACTAGCAATGCAAAAGCATGGTTTTCGTGGGCTG
>JAGQXH010000296.1 GCA_020436695.1 Lewinella sp.
ACAAAAATAATCCGTGCCCCGGATGGGTATGGAACCACCCGACCAACATCAGTTCGGTAAATTCGTCCTGAATATTGCCCAGGTCCTTGGCCATACTCTGTGCACTGAATTCCAACTGATACTTATCGTGATATTCCGGATCGATCGGTACGAATTCTTCGATCAACACGCGATATTTTTTCACGGCGGCCGACAGATAAGGCCGGCCCAGTAAAATACCACCGATCTCCGGGATCTGTCCTTCCTGTTCCCGGATGGGTTCGAGATTTTGCTCCCGTAAAAAGCGGTCCAGATTTTCCATGGCTTTACGGGTAAAGAAAATACCGGACACCATGGTATCCTTCCACAATTCGTTGACATTGAAGCCGACCGTAAAGTCCGTCTTCAGCAATTTATCGAGCACACTTTCATCCTGAAACTGTGCCACCTTGGCCGACGCCTTTTTGACATTGACGATCTTGATGCCACCGACGCCCTTTTCGGCCTTGCGCTCCCCGGCCGGCTTTTCTTCGATAAATTCATTTCCTCCCTCCTCGATCGAGGCGGCCCTTTCGGCGATCAGCTGCTCTTTCTTTTCATTCACCTCTTTCATGTGCTCTTCCCAACTATTTTTACGTTCTGCCATAAACTTATTCCGGTTATTCCTTCTTTGCGATTCCCGGATCTTGGGATAAACTACTGCGGCCAGGATCAATACCACCACCAGCCCTCCTAACCAAAACAGTATGGGGTCTTGTTTTTCGGGAATGTTCAACCGCCAATTGGAGCGGGCCAGCCTAACATTTTGTTGTGCATCGGAGATCTCAATGAATATTTCTCCAGTTCCGATCTTTTTATAGACTTCCGGCCCCGGCGTCCAGACATTTTGGTCGGTTTCCTCCCTTAACAGAATCACCTGATCTTTAATAAAATAGACCTTGTATGGAGGTTTTCCTTTCCGGAAGGCTATCTTCGAAATAGCAGTAGAGTCTTCATTAATATCCACCTGTGGGTCAAGATTATCGCCCAGGGACAGGAATATCCGGCTGTGGTCCGGTTCATACTTGGTGGAATCATACAACTGCACCGTTATATTCCTTTGGGACCCGGGAGGCATTTCCACGTATAAGGTGGCCGTAAACTTGTTGGTATCGAGATCCCGGATGTCGGCAACAGCGGCCGTATCAGGCACCACCCCTGCCACTTTTACCCCAAGCACATTTTTCAAATCTACTTTATATCCCCCGGCCCGCTTATCCTGGCTTTCAATTTTTATCTCTGTTCTTCTGACAATCTCTCTTCTGGCCTTCTTGCGATATTCCCGGCTTTTGGCATATTTCCGTTCAAATTCGGTAAATGCCTCGATCGATCCGGCCCCAAGGGCACGCTGCCACGCTTTTTCCTCCGGTGATTCAGGAGGAGGGGGTGGCGGAGTTATTGGCGGTTTTGGCGGTATTACTCTCGATTGCGGCTTTTGGGGCTGAGGAGTATCTGATGTCGTCTGCTGATGAGTGCCGATTATGGGCGATTGATCACCCTCAATGGGCGTCTCGGTGGAGTTTGCACTCGAATCTCTTTTTTCGACAACTACTACCGGGGCTTCGTTTGCATCGCCAATAAATACTAAGTTTATTTGGTAGAGTTGACTAGTCAATTGCGCACAATCCAGATTACTTTCCAATGCCACCCGAAAGGGTATTCCGGTTTTCCTGACAGTACCCTTTGTCTTTAATCTTATGCTTTTATCGGAATCATTGTATTTCTTTTTCAGACACCTGTCGGTGTTAAGGTGTAAAAAATTGGAAGCAGGTATCCATTCTTCTAAAAAATATAGCGTTATTTCATTTGGAATGGAACCAAATATTAACCTAAAATCCACATTCTCAACATTCTTATTTAAATCCACCAGATAACCATTTTTTTGAAAACTGATGGTCCCGTATTTTCTAGGTAGCTCCAATTTAAAAGAAAAGGTATAGGTTTTACCGCCGATCTGTACATCATACTTACAGGGCTTCAAGCAATCTGACTGCGCATTTAGCCCGGAGTGGAGCAAAATGAAAAGACAAAGCCCGCCAAACAATCTCATATGACCGAAAAGTTCCCTCATGCTATCAAGAATAAGTAACGATCTTCTGCCGGGATTGACGCTTGCGCACAAAAAGCCCGACTATCAATGCCAAAAGCAGAAAAGAGATAATGAGCACTACCGCCGTGATCACCTGTACCGATCCTGATCTTTTCAGCAACAGGGGTTCGGAGATAACAAATTCATCCAGCTGTTCCCTGGAGTGTGCTACCAAAACGGTATAGGTGCCGGCCAAACCACTCCGGATCAGATCTTCCTTCTCCAAGTTGATCGGCGTTTCAGTGTATTCGGCTGCCCACCTTTCCTGATCGTCGGCATCCAGTAGGCGAACCCGGTAAGGGGGAGAGCCGCCGGCTACACGGATCTCAAAAGAGTCTTTTAGAAAGTCATGTTCAACCTGGAAATAGTAACCAAAATTAAAGACCGTATCCCGGCCGATCGTATCCTGAACCAGCAGCTTGTAGCCACCTTCTTCCTCAATAGTGATGTACAAAATGCGGTTCTCCAGCCATTCTTTGTCGTTGATGTTCATTCCCTTCTTGAGGGAAATATCCTTATATCTGGGGCCGAAGATGCCGTCGTCGATCTGTAGCCGGTATTCGCGGTTGGGGGCCAGGACTTGTACCTTTGCCTGCAAAGACGGGAACTTATTGCGAATACAATCAATAACATCCCCTTCGTAGCTTTTGTGTTTTTCCAGGAAAGCCAGGAGTTCTTCCTTACTGCCGCGGTCGCAAAGGCCCTGCCATTCCCGAGCTATTTCCAGTTCAGCGACCTTGCGTTTGGCCTCTTTTTCATACCGCCCACTGATCGCAGAACATGCATCCATATGCGAGAGGTAATCCTGATAAGCATTGATGTTGTTGGCACGCGTGGCCTCGTCCCAGGCATTTCGGTCGAGTTCCCGAATGCGATCTCCTGCCTGTTTAGCCAGTGAACTGCTGCGGTAGGTCGCATAGAAGGAGCAAATCTCCCCAAGATCGTTTTGATCTACTGCATCCCATTTTTGCTGGAGTTCCCTGCACTTGGCATCATCCTCCCCCCGGCACAAATCACAAGCATCACCGACACCATCCCCATCGGTATCTCGTTGATCGCCGTTTGCCTTGGTAGGACAATTGTCACAGGCATCTCCCCATCCATCCCGGTCTGTGTCACGCTGATCAGGATTTGCGTCATCGGGGCAGTTATCATTTTGGTCATAGATCAGATCACCATCCCGGTCATCCGGTAAACCGTCCGCATCGATCCTTAGCACAAGAGAGCCGTAGCTGCAATTCCAGGTGTTTTTATCCGTTGATTTATCGGAATTCAGGTCAATGATATCAAAATTGATCCCAATACTCCCCGAACCGTTCCCTGCCACTTCAAAAGGAATAGGAATTGCCGTTCTCATACCACGCCATCGGTCGTTCTTAGTAGTGGTGAACTCGACGATTTCGTAGAAATTCGAAGAACTGAGGCTCACCACGCCTGAAGTAGTGATACAACTTTGTTTCAATGCCAATTTGAATCGATTAGTTGTGAATCCGGTCTTCAGATCGAGCCCCCGCAATTCCAGTAATATTTCCTGATCACGCTCGGTCAACGGTATCTGAAAACTGCCATTAGCACTTTGGGTATAAGGCACATAGACATTCCTATTGGCATCCAGATGTACTAAACGGTAGGTCAGGCTACCTTCCCGGTCTTTACCATCATTGTTCTTATACGTGAATGACAGTGTTTGCCCCGAGCCGAGAGGCAACAGAAAAATAAACAGCAGTACACTACATAGCAGCCGGTACATCATCACTTTAGGTTTTGCATTTCAGTCTCCTCCATTTTGAGGGGGTCGCTTAATTCGGATCTTGGACCGGTTAACCTCCTTGATGATAATTTTTTTCTCGGGTTCTTTCTCGGGCGTGTATTCCAGTAGATTGGACTCATCTACAGGCTTTTTGTCCTTAATACTCATCAGTCCCTTGGGTTCTGCGTAGTTCAGTACCCATTTCGCCACAGTAGCATCTTCCGGGTAGGGCCATATATTCTCCGCCAGATAATTCTTCCACTGAATGATCTCTCCGATGCGCAACAGGTACCAGTAAAGATCGTATCCCCGGCCAAAATTCTGATTGTTCACGCAGATGCGTCCTTTGGTGGGGCCTTCCCATTTGATATTGGGATGCCACAAATTAGTGATGGCCCTCGCCTTGAAGGTCTCCCGGGGAAAACTGGCCGGAAAAGAGACTTCAATGGTGTGTTTGGCACCATAAAGCGGCGACTGATCTTCGTTTATCCCGATGATACTTTGGAAAAGATAATCGATCTGGTACCGTATCGGGATGTTAAGATGGGTAGCCGTTTCCACTGCCCTCCACTTGATCCGGTCACTCTTCAGGTCTGCTATGGACAGGTGTTCCCGGGCCAGCCGACGGTACAGCGGCACTTTTTTAAAGATCGGATCATTAAAGTCGTATTCAACCGACATTTCCATTGGGGTTTAATGAATCAATACATTATCCGGCTACCAGATCCGGCACCATAAACAGCGTTTCACCTTCCTGTATTTCCATATCGTCGAGTGTCTTGTGATCATCGATCACCTTGTTGGAACTCTTGGAGATCAGTTTATACACGATCGGATTGCCCTGGTTGTCCGTTGAAGGGGCAATATCCTGAGCGACAAGCTCTTTCTTGATCTCTTTCCCACTCGTGTATACATCCAGTTCAATGGTCACTTCATCTCCGGAAGGTTGAACTCTAACGGTCAATTCGATAGACTCCATCAGTTACTTTTTTTTATTGGAATGTCAGTTTATTTTCATCTCCGGTCAATTCCACAAAATGTATATTTTGATTGGCCTCGACCTTGAGAATATCCAAAAATGGAATGCCGATCTGTTCCAGTGTCCGGTCGGGCATTGGAAAAGTCCGGTCGATATAAGTGGTGCTTTGTCCGATGAACAATTCTTCGTCGGCCTGCCGGTTCAGTTGCATCACCTCTTCTGCATCCGACAAGTGATTCTTGTAGATGGCGGTCCGGCAAGTGCTCCCACTTTTGGCGGCTGTTGCCTGCAACACAATGTCTTCGTCCACCAGGATCTTCAACTCATTTGTACGGAAATGATCTTCCAGCCAATCCAGTACCTCCCGGACGGTATTGGTATGCGACAGGTTGGTAGCCTCATAAATGGGATCAAACAACAGATGACTGTCACATTCTTCTCTCAGGCCGGGGCCTTCATATTTCAGGAAGAAGTTGTTGATGCCGTCGTACTGAAATCCTTCGCCGGCCATGGAATGGCCCCAGTTGTCGAAGATAACCTTCAGTGCCTCCTGCACCTGAAAACCACCGATAATGGAGGAAGCGATCGGCGTAGTGGCAATGGAGCCCACTGTTTCATTCCTTTTCGCAATATCAGGGCACCCCATTCTAAAACGGATGATCTCCCAGGCGGCATCCGATAGGTTACACTCGTAACAAGAAGTGCCCGGGCGGTATACATGAAACTGGCCAGACAGATTCTCCAGTGCCCCATCGACCCATGTTTTATTGACCTTGAAACTGTGCTGATTGATAAATAATCTGGCCAGACGGTTGTCCAAACAACCTATGATCACGTCCATTCGCCGGAAAACACCTAGTCCTACATCAGTGGCAATATCGCCGATGATCGATAAGGTTTTCACCTCCGGATTGATGGATTTCAGGTTCCTGGCCAAAGCCAGCGCCTTCTTGGTTCCCTTGTCTTCTTTTCTAAATAATACGGACTTGGCGAGGTTGCTATATTCAACAATGTCGAAATCAACAATGACCAGATGGCCGATATTTAACAGGGTGAGATTTTTGACCACTTCGTTGCCCAGTGCACCGGCACCGACCACCATGACCTTCGCTTCCTTGATCTTTTTTGCATTCCAGCCGGGTATGGCCCAAAAAGTGCCGTCCCACCGCTGTCCGCGATTAAGGTTTAATTTTATTTTTCTTTTCTTCTTCATTAAAAGGGGTTCAGAGAATGATAATTCATCCCCTTAAAATTAGAAAATTTATTCTGAAAAATTCAGAAAAGTTCCTGCTAATTTGGCGCAGGCCTGAATTTCAATGCTGCGGTTAGAAACATACTTCCTGAAGCTAGATGGTCATGTTTCAGACTTAATGGGTGCCCGGTGGATCATATGTTTTTTGGTTCGAATGTAAGTGTATCTTCGGCCTGATCAACATATACAGTTGCTCCGTTTTGTAACTCCCCCGAAATGATCATTTCTGAGATGCGATCTCCCAGATAGGTATCGATCACGCGTTTCAAAGGGCGTGCCCCAAAAGCCGGTGAATACCCCTTGTCTGTTAAAAATGCTTTAGCTATCGGAGTGAGCTCCAGCCGGAGGTTTTGTTCCGTCAACAGCCTGGCCACCCGCCCCAATTGAATATCTAATATTTTGAGCAGATCCTCCTTAGACAACGGAGAAAACGGAATGATCGCATCGAGCCGGTTCAGGAATTCCGGGCGAAAATGCCCGTTGGCCACCATCCGATCACGAATCTCGGATTCTTTCGGTACTTCGCCTTTTTCAAACTGATCCACTACCCATTCACTTTCAGCATTGGAAGTGAAAATGATGACCGCATCGGTGAAAGTTCCTTTCTTACCCAGCGTGTCGTGCAGATGCCCCTCGTCCAATACCTGTAACAATAACTTAAAAACATCCGGATGGGCCTTTTCCACCTCGTCAAACAGCACGACCGAATAGGGTTTGGACCGGATACCGTCCACCAGCAGGCCGCCTTCTCCGTAGCCGACATACCCTCGGGGAGATCCCTTCAGTTGGGAAACCGTATGCGACTCCATATATTCGGACATATCAAAACGGATCATGTTATTCGGGTCATTGAACAGGATCTCCGTCAGGGTTTTCGCCAGTTCGGTCTTACCTGTACCGGTAGGACCCACCAGGAAAAAACTGCCAATGGGTTTACCTTTTTCCTTGAGTCCCGACCGGCTCCGGCGGATGGCCTTAGCAATGATCTGCGCTGCATAATCCTGACCGATCACTTTTGCCATCAGGAATTGCTCCAGTTCCATGAGCTTTTGCTGTTCATCTCCCTGTATTTTTCCGGTGGGTATACCGGTGGCTATAGCCACGATCTTGGAAATGTCACTCTTATTGATATCTTCCTTCTTTTGCTTAGCTTCCTTTTCCAGTCGGCTCAGCACCGTATCGATGAAAGCCGTCCAGGCCTCTTTTCCGGCAGCCGCAGCCGGGGCTTCCAGTTCAAGGTCTTCGAGGGCAAGCGGAGATAACACATTGACAGTTTCTTCCCAAAACACGCTCCAGTCATCGACTGGCTGATCCGTTTCGGCCGCGTCCAGTGCTGTTCTGACCTGCTCGATACGCTTGCCCATGTTATCTTCCAGTATTCGGAATGAGGCCATGGTCCGGTCCATCAGATCAATGGCCGAATCCGGCAAGAAGCGCTGTGGGAAATAGCGCTTTGCCATTTTAACGGTCTCTGATACGGCTTCCTCTCCCATTTGAAACTGGTGGTGAGTCTCAAACAGTTCTTTCAGGCCACCTACCATTTTAATGGCGTTGGGGATGTCGGGCTCCTCCACGGGCAGTACATCGAACCGACGGCTGAAGGCCGGATCTTTCTCGATGTGCATCCGGTATTCCTTGGTGGTAGTGGCTCCAATCACGTTAAGTTCGCCACGGGCCAGTTCGGGTTTCAATAAATTGGCAATCCCGGAAGCACCTCCATTCGATTCCAGCATTATATGGATCTCATCGATAAAGAGGATCACCCGGTCCATACGTTTGATCTCCTGCAGGATCTTCTTCAGACGATCCTCCACTTCTCCGCGATAAGACGCTCCGGCTACCAATGCCCCAATATCCAACTGATATAGTTTGGCTGATCTGAAATATTCTGAAACGGCTCCTTCGGCAATTTTCAGGGCGAAGCCATCGACCAGTGCAGTCTTACCTACGCCGGGCTCGCCGGTAACGATCACGTTCGGTTTGGTGCGCCTACACAGGATGTTCTCCATCTCACGGATCTCTTTATCCCGTCCGAAAATGGGATCTATCTTCCCCTGTTTCGCCAGGGCAATCTTATCAATACAGTATTGAAGAAACATTTTGGTGTTGGCCGGGGAGTGTTCTGCATGGGGAGTACCCGACGGTATCACTTCCGTTTGGTCCATAGCCCTTTCCACTGTCTTATCTTTGAGGATCGCTTCTACCAGTTCTTCTTCGGTCAATCGCAGGCTTCCCAGATTTCCTTTTGGAAAGCCGACCTCCGGCCTGGTCAGGGCGCAGAGAATAGACAGGGGCTCTATTCTCACCTGATTGAACATCAGCATAAAGGTTTTGGCTACATCCAGCACCGTGTGGATCTTATCATCAGCTTCCGGTTCATCCGTCGGCAATCCCTTGGCCCGGTACTCATCAATCCGGTATTGTGCCCACCCTTTCAGGTAAGACAGGTCTTTATCCATCAAACTAATGAAGCTGGCTATACCCACCCGGCTGTTGAGTAGGGCCATTAACAGGTGAGGCGGGCCAAAGGTCGCATGATTAGCCTCTTTGGCCAGTTTTTGAGCGATCTCGATGGCCAATTTGCTGGCCGGGTTCAGTGTACTAACTGGTATGGTCATATAAGCAGGGTTTTCGAATTTATGTCTCCTGCCCTCCCAGGGTAGAAGAATAGCCGATTACCATTAAGGGAGCTTCCTCGCCGGTGTGATCTTTATTTGCGCTGATCGAAAAATCGAGACGTACGTCCATGTTCAAAGGAAAGTAATAGGCTTTTATCTCTTCCAGCAGACGGTTGTCATCCGATTGTGCATCCTGGAATCGGTAAAACTCGGCCGTGGAAAGGTCGCAGATCTTAAGATAGCACACTTCGAGGTAATCATAGATTGCGTTTCCGATCAACATATTGAAGCCTAGCACCTGTTCTTCGCCGTGAAGTTCCCGTTGTTCTTTCTCACTGGGCTCGTAGTATTCCTCTATTTCAAAGTTCAATTCTACGGGCGTCCCCATTACGAATTCAAGGAGGGCCCTGGTCCTTACCCGATCTCCGAGAACGTAAGGAGTCAGATGCAGGGTCCGAATAAACCTTCTCCAGCGATCATTGCTCAATGGGAAGTCCCCCCAGAAATCGACCAGTATCTGGTCTTGATTCTCCAGTTGAACGATCTCCTCCAGCTCCCGTTGGATGCGTATTTTATTATATTCCACCTCCAGAGGGCGGAAGAAGCGCCGCGCACTTTCCAATTGTTCACTGACCATTTTGCGGTAAGCCTCTACCTCCTCCCGGGATTTTTCCCGGCCGGATTCATCCCAGAACTCATCTGTATTGTCAGGCGCTACGAAAAAATCTTCCGGTAGATAGTCCAGGATGGCACTCCGGCTGGTATGGATCACCAGCAGATCATCCCGGCCTTCTTCAAAATAGTACTCCCCCTGAAATCCTCTTTCAGGAACGGCGGGAATGATGTCATTCCGGAAATTGCGGCTGTGATTTTCTCTGGGGATCACGTGGATCTCCCGGGGGGCATGTACTTCCGACCGGTTC
>JAGQXH010000297.1 GCA_020436695.1 Lewinella sp.
TATCACCAAAAACGTCCTGTAGATCGGCCTTGCCAAAAGCATCGTAGGTTTTGAATTTTTCCTTGATGAAGGGCATTTGCTGAGAACTGCATTGTTTTCCCCGTAAAGGAAAAACATCTTCGTCCTGCGAATATCCCAGGACAATGTCATTGGTATTGTTCTCGTCAAAGTCATCGACATACATAAAAAAAGGAGCCTCTCGACTAGCTTTATACTTATAGTTAAGCCCCAGATTACCAACTAATAAGTCATTGTCTCCGTCATGGTCGACGTCACTTGTTGCAATACTATACCACCAGCCGGGGTGTTCGTCGAGGTGATAATCTTGTGTGGCGTTCCGAAAAGAGGTACCGTCATTCAAAAAAAGCTCAATTGGGCCCCATTCATTGGCAATGGCCAGGTCCGGGTTTTGGTCCTGATCGATATCTACCCAAATGGCATCCGTAACCATATAGGGATGATTCGATAACTCCGGCGACAGCAGCTCCGTAACGTCGACAAAACGAATTGTCCCCCCGGCACCTGTGTTTTGAAGTAGAGAACTTTTCGTCGGATGTCCGTATTTTCCGGGTTTCACGCGGGTTCCTACAAAAAGATCCAGATCGCCGTCCTGGTCATAGTCACCGGCAGCAACAACAGCGCCGCTTTCCATGATCTGAGGCAAGGCGTCGGCGCGCCTGATGAATTGTCCGGTTCCCACATTTTCATAGAAACGATCCTCATAATAAGTGTTTTTCCATGCTTCCTCATATCCGCCACTCACTATGTAAAGATCCTGGTCACCGTCTCCGTCGGCATCAAAAAAAAGAGCGTCGACATCTTCGTACTTACTATCATTCTCGAACGCAGGCATAGTTTCCTGGACGAACTTGCCGCCTTTTTTTTGCACAAATAAAGCAGCAGATTGTCCTTTCGCTCCACCTGTAAAAAAATCTTCAAGCCCATCTCCGTTTACATCTGCTACCGCCAACGCAGGGCCGGACCTAGACATGCGGTGGGGAAGCAATGTCTCGACTTTGAAATCATCAAAATCATTTTCCTTATGCGTCCATTGAATGCCTATTTCTTCTTCGGATAAAGCCTGAAAGACCGGTTCGGGAGTTTCACGCTGGTCAGAGAAATCCGTAGTTGGAACAGCATCAGCTATCTGCAAGGTCAGCGTCTGGTTTACCGGTACATTTTCGAGTTCCTGGCTACGGTTATCCGGCCAATAGATCACCAGGCGATCTATTTGCCTGGCAGCTCCTAAACCAAAATGTAAAACCGGTGAAACCGAAGATTGAAAGCCTCGGGTAAATTGTTGCTCCAATATTTGTACACTTCCATTGTGAAAAATGGTAATTCTCGCTCCGATACCAAATGGGTTGGTATCATTTCCTGCAAGTTTTATTTTTAAAAAGTTACCGCCACCCAACTCTATTGCATTGTTTTTGTAAATAAAAGACGGGGCATCGGAATTATTTACCACCAGGTCGAGATCGCCGTCATTATCCAGATCCGCATAGGCTGCGCCATTCGAACAATTATCCAATCCGATTGTCGTCCAGCTATTGCTTTTATCAGCAAAGGTCAGATCCCCGTTATTGCGGAAAAAATAGTTTTGCTTTTTTCTGGTGGGCATCCTGGCCATCATATCCCGGATATAGGCTTTTTGATCGAACGATTGGCCCTCTTCTTTCCATTTCCTGACCTCCTCCTGCCGGCTTTTCCGGTAGTTTACGAAGTCATTGTTCCGAAAATCTCTTTTAATCCCGTTGGATACGAATAGATCCTTATGCCTGTCATTATCCATATCAAAAAATAAGGGAGCCCAACTCCAGTCGGTGCTATGCACATTGGCCAATTGGGCAATATCCGAAAACTGCGGCACATCACCTCCCGGCCGTGTTCCATTGTTGATCTGTAAGGTATTATACATGTACTGATGATGCAGTCCCTTGTCGACGTGATAATAAAAACGGGTGGGATTCATACTACTCATGCTGGTTTTGATGTCATAATTTTTTTCACCCATCATATCCAGCGACATAAAATCCAGTAGGCCGTCATTATTAATATCGGCAATATCATTACCCATTGAAAAGTTGGAAATATGGCTGGTGGCCATTAAAACAGACTCCTTAAAAGTGCCGTTTTTCTGGTTGAGGTAAAGGTGGTCTTTTTCAGAAAAATCATTCCCAACCAGCACGTCGGGCCACCCGTCATTATTTAGGTCGCCGACAGCCAGTCCGAGTCCAAACCCCAACATGTTATTGACTATACCGCTTTCCCGGGTGACATCCTCGAACTTTCCGTTCGTATTTCTAAATAAACGCTCTCCCCGGTATTCCGATTCTGTTTTGAGGTATTGTTCAATCACTTCGTCTCCATATATTTCCAAACCATGATTGATCAGGAACATATCCAGATCGCCATCCTTATCGTAATCAAAAAAGGCCGCCTGGGTCGAAAAATGCGGCAAGTCCAGTCCGTATTCAGCGGCCTGCTCGTTAAAGACCGGTATCCCTTGCTCGTCATTGCCCTGGTTAACATACAATAGATTTCTCCGTTTGTCAGGGTCTTTGAATTTTCCGGACCTGGAAACATAGAGATCCATTTTACCATCATTATTAATATCTACCGTAGTAACTCCGGTGGGAAAACCGTACCCTCCTTCAGTTTTAGAAACAGAGGTAACATCCTGGAAATGCAGATCTCCGCGATTGAGGTAAAGCTTATTGTCCTGTAAATTGGAAATAAAATAGATGTCGATCAGTTCGTCGCCGTTAAAATCTGCCGTTGCCAGTCCGCCGCCATTGTAGAAGTACTCGTAGAAAAGCCCATTCATAGTGAGCGTTTCCCGGAGTTCGTTCCTGAAGGTAATACCTGTTTCTTCTTCTGATAGAGGTGTGAAAAGCAGGCTGTCCGTTAAGTCGGTATTCTGACCAATTTCCTTTCCGCTGCCTGGACTATGCCGGCAGCTGAACTGCAGCAGCATAATCAGCAGAAGGGTGATAACATTTGTTACTTGGAGGAATCTCAGGACGAAATTCATTTGCAAATGATTTTGTAGATAATAAGCCTCTGTAATTCAGTTCTAGGGTCATTGCACTATTAAAGGTGCATAGCCGATAAACGAGGCTATTCATTTAAAGACAATTACCTCCAGCAGGCGTGCTGGAGGTAATGGTAATCTATAGCTCAACCTAACAATTATCGGTTACCATCCGGGGTTCTGTTCCAGTTTTGGATTTACCTCAATGGCAGCCTGTGGTATGGGGAACAGGTAATCCCTGGGTTCGTTAAAGCGCATTTCGCCGCCAAATGCATCCACCCGGTTATAGTTTAGTGACCCATCAGGATTCTTAGTGATCCGCATCCCCCCTTTAAATTTGTTGAAGACCTCACCGGCTATGCGCCACCGGATAATATCCCAGTACCGTTTATCACCTTCAAAGGCCAGTTCAACCCGCCGTTCATTGCGAATGCGTTCCCGCATTTCCGCCTGATCCAATCCGGACAAGGGGGGCAACCCGCCGCGGGCTCTTAGTTGGTTGACTGCATCATACACCGTACCATCAGGGCCGGAAAGCTCATTTTTCGCTTCGGCGTATATGAGCAGGATCTCGCCGTAGCGGTATAGCACCGCATTTGTCGTACCTACGCTTTGGCCGTAATAGGTGGTTTCTGAAGGAACCACATCCGGGTCCAATATCTTACTTCCGTAATACCCGGTCAGGGTTCCCTGATGGGTATGATTATCATCGAAAGAGTTGCTAAAAGTCCCTTGCTGTACCGCCGGATCAAAAAAAGTAAAGATCTTACCTCCTCGCCACTCCGAATCATTGTATAAGACCGTGGCGTAAAAGCGGTCATCTCTGTTCTCATAAGGAGTATCGGCGCGGGAAGGATCATCACCGGGCGTTCCGTCTTTAAATTCAAAAGCGTCTACCAGTTCCTGAGTAGGGAGCAAATGCCCCCATCCCGCCGCCACGCCGGTAATGGGATCTATCCTTGGGCTGTTAAAGACCTCATTGTCATGAGCAAATGCTTCATTGAATTCTACATCAAAAATGACCTCGGTATTGTTTTCGGTCTGAGGCCTATATAAAGATACATAATCATCGACCAGGGCGTATCCCAGGTTAAAAATGCTTTGACAGGTGGTTACGCAATCGCTCCATCTTTCGGAGAATAACTGGGCATCGGCCATTTGGGCCAAGGCCGCACCTTTGGTCGCTCTGCTGGTGCCGTCGCCCGCCCAGGTTTCGGGTAGCTGATCGGCCGCAGCGGCACAATCTGCTACTATGAAATCAATAGTTTGTTCAAAAGTACTTCTGGGATAGGTGATGTCCTCTCCGGAAGTCCGGTCCAAAACTTTATCGATAAGCGGAACTCCACCGAAATATTTTGCCAATCGCAAATAGAAAAATGCTCTCAGGAATTTGGTTTGGCCCAACAACAGATCGTGCTCTTCTTCGGAATATACCCCTTCGGCTGCCCTAGAAACCCCTTCAATGATCAGATTAGCCTTTCGTATGGACGAATAATGCGATATCCAGGTGCCATTGCCGATCGGTGCATTGGAAGAACTGTAGTCCCGGCGGGCAATTCCATTTCTGGAAGTTACCCATCCGAAGGTGGCCATGGTGTTATCCGACCAGTTGGTCAAAGGGTCATAGCCAAACCACTCATCCCGGGCAGGGATGTCACTATATAATTCATTCAGGAAAATGTTCGTATTGGTGTAAGAGGCAAAAACAGCATCAGAAGTGATCGAAGCCTTTGGCTCGGTTTCTAAGAAGCCTTCGCCACAACCAAGGAACACCACGAGCAATAATCCCCCTAAGAGGGGCCATATCAGATGGTATCTTTTTGTGAATTTCATCTTAAGGTAGATTTTAGAAGTTAACGTCCAGTCCGAATGTGATCGTTTTTTGTTGCCAGTACCCCGTATAGTTATTGGGGTTTTCCGGGTCAATATCCGTGTTGAGCTTCGTGAAGGTCAGCAGGTTCTGACCCGAAAGATAAAAGCGTAGATTCCTGGCAAACGGAACGGAATTTAGTACATAAGCAAGGGTGGCGGTTTTTAACCGAAGGTAATTACCACTGCGGATCCAGTGCGAAGAATTGTAATAATTATATCCTGCCGGATTGGCCGTGATTCTCGGATATTCAGCGTTCGGGTTGTCCGGAGTCCAATAATCCAGGTGGTTTTCAAAAGCTACCCCGTTGGATTGATTAAAGGGCTGAGATCCCCAACCACTCAGGTAGGTATCCGAGCCATATGAACCCTGCCAGAGCATGGTGAGATTAAAGGCTTTAAAGTTAAGCCCAACATTGACGCCATAAATAGATTCGGGAAAGGCGGATTTACCAATGACTACATTATCCAGATCATTCAGCTGACCATCTTCGTTGCGGTCCCAGTATTTTATATCACCGGGTCGGACATTTCCGAGATTGACCGCATAGGGCGTATTGTCAATTTCTTCCTGTGTTTGAAAGTAGCCTAAAGCTCTTAGGCCGAAGCGGGTATCATTGGGTTTACCGGTAAGACTGCGCTCCGGATCATTGAAAGTGGCATCGTTTTCAGCAATCTCCAGTAATTTGTTGCGGGCAAAGGTGAAATTGACGCCGACGTTCAGCCGGAGTTCACTACCGAGATTCTGCCGGTAGTCTATGGAAAAATCAATTCCTTTATTTTCCATCACCCCACTGTTCTCCTGCCCGATACCGATACCAAACTCATTAGGGATAATGACGTTGGCATTGATTAACATATCCGACCTTTTCTCATAGAAAACATCGAATTCCATTTCCAGCGCATAATCGAATAAACCAACTTCCAGCCCCAGATTGGTTTTAGTAGCTTTTTCCCAGGTAATATTGGGATTGGGGTCCAGAGATTCTGCTACACTGGAAACGACCCCACTCTGAAATGCGTATANATTATTATTGACCAGAAATTGATTGAGATACTGGAATGCGCCACCGGCCAGGTTGCCCGATTTACCCCAGGAACCTCTGATTTTCAAATCGTTAATAGCGTCCAGGTGGAAGTAATCTTCATCGCTGAGCCTCCAGGCTGCAGAGAAACTAGGGAAGAAGGCAAAACGTTTACCGGGGGCAAAAAAGTAATGGCCGTCGTATCGCCCGCCCACTTCCAGAATGTACTTACCGGCGTAGTTATAGGTGGCCCGGTAGGCTATACCAACCTGCCGCTGGTCACCTGAGAAGCCGGATGCACTTAAATCGGCTGGGTTGGAGTTCCCGCTTGTACTTATCTCGTCCAGGTCCAGATTGAAGTTGGTACGGGTGACGGACAAGGTCTTATTATAAATATTGGGATCATTGGTGCCGTCCCTGGGTTCAAATACGGCAATAGCATTTAGACTGTGATTTCCCCACGTGTTGTTAAAGGCAGCGACCAACTGTGCCGTTATCTGTCGCGAATTTCCGTAGAATTCGGTAAGGGCCGGTGCCTGAACATTACCCTTAAATGCCGACAAGGTATTGTCATTTTCCAATTGATAAAAAGTATAAGGTGTGCGCCAGGTCTTGTTGGTTACATCGCGTTTATCAATGGCCAGATTTGCTCTTACAGAAAGCCCCGGAATCGCTTTTATTTGGTGCTCCAGACGCGTCGTAAAAGCATAGCGATAATCCATACCTCTGAAGTAGCCGCTTTCATTGATATCCAGGTAGGGGTTTCGCTCGAAATAACCCGCCGGAGTGTTTTGGTCATTATTATAAAAAATGGGGTTCGTTGAATTCAGGCGCCAGAATCCGAAGATAATCTGACTGGCTCCAATGGAAGGCGTTTTCGAATCGCGTAAAGAAGCGGATACATCAATGCCGAACTTGGTCGATTCCGAAATCTGAAAATCGACATTGGACGTAAGGTTGTATCTTTGGAATCTAGTGGCGTCGCCCCACGAACCTTCCTGGTTTAAATAACCTAATGAGGCAAAGTATTTGAACTTGCTTTCTCCTCCGCTCACCGTTATTCCGTGTGTGTTGATCGGAGCCGGTTCGATCAGGAGGTCGATAACATCCTCATTCGGATAGCGGTTGACGTCGGTGCCTGCCTTAAAGGCGGCTAGATCTTCCTGGGTAAACGGTACATTCGCAGGATCTCCCCCATCGTTTATAAAGGCAGTATTTTTTAAACTTGCCCAATCATAGGAGCTCAATTGTTTGGGCAGATTGGTCGGTGACTGGAAACCGTAGCTGCCGTTATAACTGATAGAAGCCTTTCCTTCGGCTCCTCTTTTGGTTGTAATCAGTATTACACCATTAGCGCCTTTCAAGCCGAACGGCGCCACCGATGCCGCATCTTTCAAAACGCTTACCGTTTCGATATCCCTGGGGTTGATACTGGAGATATTGCGTTCAATACCATCGATGATCACTAAAGCATTGGAGTTCCCCCTGGTCCCTATTCCCCGTATCCTGAAGGTAGTTTCATCAAAACCAGGTTCTCCACTACTCTGCAAGGTCAACAAACCAGACAATCTTCCACCCAGATTTTGGGCTATCGTAGCTACAGGAGCGTCTACCAGTTCCTCTCCATCTACCGAAGACACGGAAGCCGTCAGGGTGGTCTTTTTCTGGGTACCGTAGCCTACCACAATGACCTCTTCCAAGGTTTCCGAACTTTCTACCAGAGCCACGTTTATGGTAGACTGCCCGTTTAGCTGAATTTCTTGCACTCCAAAGCCGATATAGCTGAATATCAAAGTGGCATCAGAAGACACCTCAATGGAATACTTGCCGTCTACATCGGTAATGGTCCCATTGCTTTGGGACTCCTTCTCAATGATACTGACACCGATCAATGGTTCATTGTTTGATGATGCAGTAACTAAGCCCGTCACCAATTGCCGCTGAGAGAAGAGACTAAGAGGCAAGAAAAGGAGGCAAAGGACAGGATAAAAATGTTTTAAATTTCTTTCCATAATCATCTAAAGTTGATTTTTTATAGAGTAAAGCTATACCGAATTCTCCCCGCTTAGATTTATAATATTTACAAATTCAACCTCTATATTTGCTGTAATTGAAATCAGATTTCAAATGAAAGCAAATTTCCATAAGCTTAAACATCCAATCGAAGAGGCTTTTTATGTAAGGAAAGATATTCGCTCCCATTTCGAAGATAAATGGCATTTTCACGATATGTTGGAGATGGTATGTATCGTAAAGGGAAACGGAGAGCGGTTTATAGGAGATTCCATAGCTTCTTTTAGGGATGGCGAAGTTGTAGTGCTCGGGTGTCGGCTTCCCCATGTTTGGAAAAGCAAACCTGAGTATTCGGAAAATGAAGTTGTACTGCAGAATTGTGTAGCTATCGTCATTCAATTTCCGGAAACCTTCCTCGGCGAACAGTTCTTACAATTATCGGAAGCGAAGCATATCAAAAGTTTGATCGAACGTGCAAAACGTGGTATTGTTTTCGAGGGGGAGTCCAGGGAAATACTTGCTAAAAAGATGCATGGGGTAGTAAAAAGCGAAGGGATGAAGCGGTTGATCAAATTTTTAAAAACCTTACAGGTTGCCGCAATGGCCAATAAATTTGAACTTTTAGCCAGCCCTATGTTTATTGACGCCATTCAGCACAATGACGATAAGATCAATAAAGTCTATGGCTATGTCATGGATCATTTTAGAGAAGATATCAACTTAACCGAGGTCGCCCAGTTTGCGGGGATGAACAAATCTGCATTTTGCCGGTATTTCAGAAAATGCACCAAGAAAACCTTTTCTGCTTTTCTGAATGAAGTACGGATCGGACACGTCTGCAGATTGATCAGGGAAAAGGGAATGCCCATTATGGAAGCTGCTTACCTGAGTGGCTTCAATAGCCCTTCTTATTTCTACAAGAACTTCAAAATTATTAAGGGCATTTCCCCGAGTGATTACAAATCGGCCGTCCTCTAAGAGACTGTTTTAACCTGTCATTGCTTTTCTATATGGCCGGCTTCAAATTTCATGGTCGACCTGTTTTGATAAGCACCATCCAGCATGATGTTTTTCTGGTGATTGCCCCAGTTGAGGTCTATGTAGTCCATCAAATTGTCGAGGTAAAGTTCTAACTGTCCCCCTGTTTTGTTGAGCCTGCAGTCAATATCACCCTGTCCGAATACGGTCAGTCGCTTTCCGTTCGCTTGGAAAAGGGTATATTCGTATACGGCTTCTTTTGCAGACCGGGCTATATGTGTGAGTTCATCTTTTTGTTCACCATCGATACCGTTGTAATAAAAACTTTTCGTATCCATTACCCAGGGCTTTGACGGTTTTTCCCGGTAAGTGTTCAGCTTTTCCGGATATAGTGCGGTTTCACCCGTTGCGGCGGATAAATGCCCGTCCGGATAAGTGCTCCAATAGGATTGACGATGCCAGGAAAGCCGGTCATAAGCGCCATCCATTCGGTATCTGACGCCCAACTCGCGTACATTTTCTCGGGGCAATTCCTGGAAGGAATAACTGGTAGTCAGCGTAGCATCCGAATAAATTTCCAACTGATAATTGACACCGATAACTCCATCTCTGCCCTGTATTTTTATAATTGCTGTGCCATCGGTTGTCTCAATGTCCAGTTTTATCAATTTCCATTCTCCTCCATAAACGTTGATCTCATTG